>JALZWI010000242.1 GCA_023299895.1 Arenicella sp.
TAATATATTCTTTAAGAATAAAGAAGATTTTTTCGAGTGCGTTAAATACTATTTAACACCAGATATTTGGAGCCTCCTTAAAGGGGAATTTCATAAAGATTTCTTCGCAGAAGGTAAAATATTTTTATGGTTGGGGCTTAGTGTCGCTATGGGCTTTGGGGTAAACCAATTTTTCAGTCAATAACTAAACACCTAACAAGGTCAAAAACTTACACTCACTGCGTTCGTTCGGACGCGCAAACACCGCCCTTTGCGAAGGCGTTATAGCTACTTAAACTTGACGAAACGTCCGCCATAGCGTATCCGTGTTCGCGGCGCTAAGTATACGATGAGATTATTGAAATATTGGAAGAGGTGGGCAGTAATTGTTGATCTAAAATTCGTCAAAATTGTAATCAGTTTCGGGATCAATGCTCTCTATTTCTTCGCTAGCTTGTTGTTGATCGTTATCTTTTTTTAGCTTTGATGCTTTGGCTAGAGCTGTTTTTTTGGCACGCCTTACTGAACGTTGCTGCGCAATTTCAGTATTTTTTTTGCGGCTTTTATCGTGACGTTGGTTACTACTAGCCTGTGTCGTGAGCATTTTTTTGAGTTCAGTGTCTGCCCATTCGTTGGCTTGTGACTCAGTTGCAAAGTCAGCTTGCTGTTTGGTGATCGTCGTCTTTTTAGATGTGACCTGACGAGTGATTTGCGCTAACCAACTTGAGTTAACCTGTTGGATGTTCGTTTTATATTTATTATTTTTAGCCATTAGAGCTTTTCCATATTTAATATTAGAACCGATAAGAGTGTTATTACTCTTTCAGCTTATAACCTGTTTTGAACATCCACGAGACGGTGAGTATGCACAACGCCAAAAAAAATAAGATCATGCCTAGACTAACCCATACATTAACATCGGCAACTTCAAAAAAACTCCATCGAAAACCACTCACTAAATAGACTACAGGATTGAATAACGTTACCGTTTGCCAGAAGGGCGGCAACATATTAATGGAGTAAAAACTACCACCTAAAAACACTAAAGGTGTGATGATGAGGATTGGAATGATTTGTAATTTTTCAAAGCTATCAGCCCACAGGCCGATAATAAAGCCAAACAAACTAAATGAAATACAGGTCAGAACCAAGAAAGTCATCATCCAAATAGGGTGCTCGACGCGCAGGTCAACAAAAAAACTGGCGGTGATTAAAATAATGATACCAATAACGAATGACTTAGAAGCAGCCGCACCAACATAACCGATTAAGGCTTCGTAAAAAGACAGAGGCGCAGTTAGAACTTCGTAAATTGTGCCCGTGAATTTAGGAAAATAGATTCCAAATGAAGCATTGGAAATACTTTGTGTCAGCAGTGTCAGCATGGTTAATCCGGGCACAATAAAGAGCCCGTAACTGACACCTTCAATAGTTGGAATACGAGAACCTATGGCGCCGCCAAATACCACGAAATATAAAGAGGTAGAAATAACCGGTGAGGCTAGTGTTTGAAATAAGGTTTTCCAGGCGCGCCCCATTTCGGCGAGGTAAATTACTTTAATCGCAGTGAAATTCATATTTTTTATGAGTTCGTAGGCTTGTTAGTTGAGTCGTTTACTAAATCAACGAAAATATCTTCCAAAGAGCTTTGTGTGGTTTTAATATCTTTTAAGCTATGTCCGCCATCACTAAGGATCTGTAACAGGCGAGTAATGCCTGTTGCATCTGCTTCGGTGTCATAGGTGTAAGTTAAAATTGAGCCATTTTCTGACAGTTCGGCATCGAAGTTATCGAGCTCTTTAGGCAGTTGCGAAACAGCTTCTTTAAATTCGACGATTAACTGTTTTTTGCCAAGTTTTTGCATCAACGCTTCTTTGTCTTCTACTAATAAGATCTCGCCACCACTTATAATACCGATGCGGTCAGCTATTTCTTCGGCTTCTTCAATGTAGTGGGTAGTCAAAATAATTGTTACACCAGATTCGCGAAGCTTGTTAACAACTTTCCACATGTCTTTACGTAGTTCGACATCAACACCAGCACTAGGTTCATCTAAAAAAAGAATACGTGGCTCATGTGAGAGAGCTTTAGCTATCAGTACACGTCGTTTCATACCACCGGACAACATGCGTAATTGATTATCTTTTTTATCCCATAAAGATAAATCTTTGAGTAACTGTTCTATGTAGGCTGAGTTTTTCTTTGCTCCGAATAGCCCGCGGCTGAAGCAAACCGTGTTCCAGACTGTTTCAAATGAGCCAAGGGTGAGTTCTTGTGGAACTAAACCAATTAATTTTCGCGCTTCACGGTATTGCTTAACATTATCAAAACCGTTAACACTGATGCTGCCTGAACTACTTGAAATGATGCCAGTAACGGCTGAGATCAATGTCGTTTTACCTGCACCATTAGGCCCTAGCAAGGCTAATATTTCTCCCGCTCTTATATCGAGATTGATATTTTTTAGTGCCTCATACCCATTGTCATAAACTTTGGATAAGCTTTTGATTGAAACGATTGATTGCATCGAATAATTTTACTCTAAATTTTGGATTGAAACTGTTTTGATTTTAGCCTTCTAGTTCTTCCCAACGTGCATAAGCAAGATCTAATTCTTCTTGAGTTTTGTTTAATTCAGTGCCTGTGGCGGCAACCGTCTCTTGGTCTTGTTGGTAGAAATCTGGGTCTGCCATTTTTTCTTGGATTGTATTGACGGTTGCTTCTAATTTGGCGATTTTTTCAGGTAATTGATCAAGTTCACGCTGTACTTTGTAGCTGAGTTTTTCAGGCTTATTATTCGTGGCTAGTGTCGGTTTTGAACTGTTTTTTCTTGTTTCTTTTGTCGTTGTCTCATCTGAACGTTGACGAAGCCAATCTTCATAGCCACCGATGTATTCACGTACTTGACCATTTCCTTCAAATGCAATGGTGCTGCTGACGACATTGTTTAAAAAGGTTCGATCATGACTAACCAATAATAGTGTGCCGCTGTAGTCCATCAAGAGTTGTTCAAGTAACTCTAGCGTTTCGTAGTCCAAGTCATTGGTCGGTTCATCCAGAATCAAGAAATTAAATGGTTTAGTGAAAAGTTTAGCGAGCATCAAACGATTACGTTCACCGCCTGAGAGTTTTGCTGCAGGGGCGCGCACACGCGAAGGGCTAAACAAGAAATCCTGCAGATACCCCATAATGTGTTTAGTCTGACCATTAATCGTAATTTCAGTATTGCCAGAGACATTGTCCTGCACACTTAAATCATCTCGTATGTCACTACGATGCTGATCCAAATAGGCAATATCTAAGTTGGTGCCAATTTTGATATGACCATTATTGGGCTCTAACTCGCCTGTTAATATTTTAATTAGGGTTGATTTGCCACAGCCATTTGGTCCAATTATGCCTACTTTGTCGCCACGTAAAATTCGGCATGAAAAATTGTCGATCAC
>JALZWI010000243.1 GCA_023299895.1 Arenicella sp.
CGAATCAACAATCATAAGAATTGCTAAAACAAAAGCGATTAGAAAATCGTCTTTACCGCGCCATTGCAGGGAAAACGATTATATCTTCCTCAAGTGTAATCAAAACCATCATCGAACACTTGCTTTACTTTGTTAGGTAATTTACCTAGTCATGAACTTATTTTTTTTATTGTTTTGTTCACTTCAACCCGTTACCGCAGCTGATCTATAATTCTACCTTTCTTTTCAACTCACTGCCACAAAAATTTATGTGCGTTTAAACATTAAAACCTATAGTAATCAGCAACTATAAATTACCATATAGAAATTAAACTTATTTCATTAAATAGAGGAAATTTTAATTCGCATTAACAGAATAATTAGACTGTCGGCAAGTATTCATCAAAAAAAACAAACCCCTTCTCCAGGCGCTTTACTGAAGTCTGCTTTCCTAATAACGCCAACGTTTGATCAATTGATGGAGAATTAGCACTCCCAGTCACTGCAATTCTGATCGGCTGGGCCACTTTAGCAAAACCTACTTCGTACTCTGTTACAATTGCTTGCACGACATCTTGAATCCCTTCAGGCCGCCATTGGTCGAGAGCATTGAGCTTTTCTAGCAAAGCGCGCATTAAGTCAGGAGTCACTGGTTTTATCCACTTTTTTAGCGCCGCTTGATCGTATTTCACAACATCTTGAAAAAAGAATCGGCTCTGCTCCACAACGTCGAGGAGAGTTTTGCATCGTTCTTGAATCAACTCGACGACGGCAATACTGCGTTGGTCATTAGGTGCGCTGACTTTAGCCTGCTCAAAATACCATTGCGATCGGTCTAGCAACTGCTCAGGGCTGAGCTTTTTAATATACTCCTGGTTAACCCATAATAATTTCTCAGGATTAAATGCCGATGGGGAGCGACTCACATCCTCAACTTTAAATAAAGCTAACAACTCCTCTATAGTAAACAACTCTTGATCACCATGCGACCAACCTAGTCGCACCAAATAATTCAGTAACGCTTCTGGTAAAAAACCTTCATCTCGATACTGCATGACACTGACTGCCCCGTGCCGCTTCGATAAACGAGCACCGTCTTCTCCCAAGATCATCGGCACATGACCATATAAAGGTAGGTCAGCGCCCAAGGCTTCCAAAATATTAATTTGGCGCGGCGTATTATTGATATGGTCATCACCTCTAATGACATGCGTAATACCCATGTCCATATCATCCACCACAACTGTGAGATTATAGGTTGGCACGCCATCTGCTCGGGCGATCACTAAATCATCCATTTCAGTATTGGCGATCGTGATATTGCCTTTGACCAAATCTCGAATCACAACATCACCATCGATTGGATTTTTGAATCGCACGACAGTGGTATCACTCTCACTCAAATTTAAACTTCGACAGCGACCATCATATTTCGCTTTTTGACCCTGCGCTTTTTGTTGCTCACGCATTTCATCAAGTCGTTCTTTACTGCACTCGCAACGATAAGCATGGCCATCGCTCAACAACTGATTAATAACTTCTTTATAGCGATCAAAACGTTGCGTCTGATAATACGGCCCCTCGTCATAGTTCAAGCCCAGCCATTGCATGCCATCCAGTATCGCCTGCACTGATTCAGGCGTAGATCGCTCAAGGTCGGTGTCTTCGATACGTAATACAAACTTACCATCATGCTGGCGAGCATGCAGCCAAGAATACAAAGCAGTGCGCGCACCACCAATATGTAAATAACCAGTTGGGCTAGGGGGAAATCGAGTAACAATCATAAGGAATGAACAAGCTCTAAATAGAATGACTTTTTAAGAATGCGAATTGTAACGCAGCTAACATTGTTTTGATCAGATTTCGCGCGTCTCTGAAAATTGCACATCTGGCCAGCGCTCAATCGTTAATTGCAGGTTGACCATATTAGGTGCGATATAAGTCAAACACTCTGCGCCATCCAAGGCAACATTTGATTCATTTTTACGGCGGAAATCTTGCTCAGTTTTATCGTCAGGAAAGTGCAGCCAACGCGCTGTCGCGACTTGCACAGCGTCAAAACTGCATTCAACGTTGTATTCTGCTTTAAGACGATACGCAACCACATCAAACTGCAAGACACCCACCGCACCCAAAATCAAATCATTATTAATTAGTGGCCGAAACACCTGAGTTGCACCTTCTTCACTCAATTGAATCAAGCCTTTCTGCAGCGCTTTTGCACGCAGAGGGTCTTTAAGCTGCACTCGCTGAAATAACTCAGGCGCAAAATTTGGTATACCGGTGAACTTAAGCTCTTCGCCTTCAGTGAAGGTGTCACCAATCTGGATCGTACCATGATTGTGGATGCCCAGAATATCGCCGGCAAAGGCTTCTTCTGTAGAATCTCGTTTAGAGGCCATAAATGAGCTGGCATTATTAATTGCCATATCGCGCTTTAAACGCACATGTTTTAATTTTTTACCTTTCGTGAATTGTCCTGAGTTAATACGCATGAAAGCAATTCTGTCGTGATGCGACGGATCCATATTGGCCTGTATTTTAAACACAAAACCAGTGAACTTTTCTTCATCGGAACTGACTTCTCGAGACTCCGCTGGTCGGCCTTGTGGCGGTGGCGCATGTTCGGCAAACTGCGCCATCAACTCATCAACACCTAAATTATTTATCGCTGAACCAAAAAAAACTGGCGTCAAAAAGCCATCTAAGTACATTTCTAGATCAAACTCATTACTCGCGCCTTGCACTAACTCCAGCTCATCGCGCAACTCGTCGACCTGGTCGCCCAACGCCGCATCTAACTCAGGGTTATCTAAGCCTTGAATAAACTGATCTTCATTTTCATCATTGCCGGGACGTCCAGCAAATAAGTGAACAGTATTATCATAAAGTCGATAGACTCCACGGAATAATTTGCCAGAGCCAACCGGCCACGTCATTGGCGCGCAGGCAATCTCAAGCACTGACTCGACCTCATCCATCACATCAAAAGGATCACGACCTTCACGATCCATCTTATTAATAAAAGTCATAATCGGCGTAGTACGCAAACGACAGACCTCCATCAACTTGATGGTACGTTGTTCGACACCTTTCGCGATATCAATCACCATCAATGCTGAGTCAACGGCTGTCAGTGTTCGATAGGTGTCTTCAGAGAAGTCTGCATGACCAGGTGTGTCGAGCAAGTTAATGATCTTGTCGGCATACTCAAACTGCATTACTGATGAGGTAACTGAAATGCCACGTTGTTTTTCCAGTTCCATCCAATCAGAGGTGGCGTGGCGACCCGACTTACGAGCCTTCACATTGCCCGCCATCTGAATTGCACCACCCGATAAAAGTAAGCGCTCAGTTAATGTGGTCTTACCCGCATCAGGATGGGAAATGATGGCGAAGGTGCGGCGTTTAGCAACTTCTGATGACAAAGACATGCCTGCTATCTCACAATTAATTATGGTTTTTGGTAGGCGCGGATTATACCTGCAGTCACTGGGCTTCCCTACCTTTTTTATAGCATGGTTTTGTTTGCTGTTCTTTTTACCCTTTTAAGGTTGTCGAGTAATGCGCTTACCACGCTCAATAAGAACAACCGAATCTTTGAGAATAGATTCAACTTTGACACCCGCCATTACAAAATCACCCTCTCGAAACAACTTGGCATTAATCATCACAAATCGAGCGCTCGGTTCATCTGCATAAGAAACCACACTAACCGTTAGCAAGGCTGATTCATTGGCAGCGTCAAGGTCAGCCACATTAGTCACCGTCTCGTTACTGATCACTATTTCTTGCGGAGTAGACGATTGCTGGTTATTCACAAGAAGAATCCAAGCTATTACAGCAAGCAACAATAAAGCGATGCCACACAACAAAATTAACGGCCAACGTGCGCGCTCTTGCGGTGCAGGCATGTCCGATAATATCGGCACATTATTGACCTTTCGCTCTTGCTCAGAACGTTTTAGCGCATCAAGAATTGTCGACATAGCGTTTCTTCTCTAACAGTTTCATGGATGCCTGCGTTTCAACACAGGAGTGGAGTCGGGCCGTACTAATTCATGCATCAATAAATACGTCTCATTACCTACCTTACCATCCGCTAAAAGATCAAAGCCTCGTTGTAACGAAACTACCTTTTGCGACAAAGCCGCATCAAACAACGCACTATTAACTGATTCTAGTAATGGCAACTGAGCTGGCGTAAGCGTTCTATTTAAATAGCTTCGTATAATTGGCATAGACACATCACTATCACCTTGCTGAAAAAACGTCGAGCCAGCTTCACTTGGGCGCCAGACTAAAACTGCATCATTGCCTTGCCAGCGAGACCGCAACTCATCAGCTGAGATGCGATAGATATTATCACCCACTCGAACTTCAGCAGCATTGCCATCTAGCACTTCAACGATTACACGGTGACGTT
This sequence comes from Arenicella sp., assembly GCA_023299895.1. The sequence continues at coordinate 4,409 of JALZWI010000243.1, forward strand.
GATTGTTATGACTCAAAACTAAGACCGCAGGACGGTTAAATCGTAAAAGCTGTTGCCAATCTGCAAAAAAGATACATTGCAAACCTTTTGTTTGAAGTTCGTCGCACAATGAGTTAAAAATTTGGTTGGGTAATTCTACTCCCCACAATTGAACCAAGCCTCTGAAAGCGGTAACACGTCCCGTTAGATCGGCAGATGTTTCAAGAATACGGCCAAATTCTGTTCGCTCAATTAAAGCTCGATTTATCTCAGGTACGAGAACTGGTGCTGGCGATTCAACAGCACTCTGCAGTGCAGCAAGCTCTGCCTCTTCAACATCTAAGTATTCTTGTGAAACAATCACCGAACCTGTTCCTTCCAATTCTTGTGCTGTTAATTGTTCTGGTAGAGGCTCAACCTCGTAAACTGGTTCAGATACAACTTCCTCACCTTCAGTTACAGGAGCAATCTCAGCTTGCGGATAATTCAATAATTCAGTTGACTCCTCAATACTATCAACCACTTCAACCTGCTCGACTGAGGGGGGCGGCAAAAGCTCTGGCGCTGAATCAGTAACCGTCTCGCTAAACGCAGCGGGATCAGTTTGAATATTGGCAGACTCATCATCGGCTTTATTACCAGCAACGAAGTACCACCAAAACGCTATATTAAGCAAGATTAGACCTAAACCGAGCAGCCACCACCACTTTTTAATAGATTTTCGTTCGACCGCCTTAGGCTTAGAAGAAAAAAACACTTCTTTAGCTGACTCTTTTATATTATTAGAGTCAACTAATCTCAGTTTTTGAGCATAGGCTGATAACAAAGCATGATCAGCCAACACATTTATTTTGCGTGGAATGCCATCAGTCAACTGATGCAACTTTCCTAAGGCTTGATTACTAAATAGCGGCTGCTTACAGCCAGCAACGCCTAAACGAAAATTAACGTATTCTTCAATTTCTGAGCGTTTCAATTCGCCCAAATGATAACGAGCTGTAACGCGCTGAGCCAATTGACGCAGATCATTTCGAGTCAACATATCACTCAATTCAGGCTGACCAATTAAAATAATTTGCAATAATTTATGTTTGGTGGTCTCTAAATTAGTAAGCAAGCG
>JALZWI010000244.1 GCA_023299895.1 Arenicella sp.
ATATAGTGCAGACGCTGATCCCTTCTAAGTTTAACTGTGCTGGTGTAGTTACTATCTAACAATTAAAATCGGCGAGCTCTCGTCCAAGCGCACAATGCCGCCATTAATCAACGTCAAAATGGATTTCGTATAAATGATGTACTCATTGGCAACAGCACCCGAAAAAATATTATTATTCAAACGACAATGTATGACTCTCCACTGTATGTCAATTGCGTTTCATGAATAATTAGGTTGCTGCAATGGCAGGAGCGATTACCTGACTCAGCGCAGAAACGAGACCTACTTTTAAAATAGTTCTTTGATCTGGTGATTTAGGTAAAATACTCATGATTTATTCTCCACGGGGTTTTAATCCGATGCCTGTATATTACGCTATTGCTTTTATTTATAAAATCCAACTAATAAAGGACATGAGGGGTCAGAGTAGAATGGCACTTACTTAAGCTTTTTAGGGTGATCATATTGCAGGACCTTCTGCCTTGCTTGATCTCTCGGTACAGTGAGTAAAGTGCCATTCGGGTCAAAGCCCTTTACAATTTTCTAACAACAACGGACGCGACCTTGAGCGGATATTTTTTGGATTGTTGGTCGTCATGGTGAGACGTACCTCGTTCGACAATCGGTCGAAAATATGATCATGCTTGCAGTAATAAGGTTTTCGGATATAATATTTTGAAATAAGTCCAGAAAATGTCGGTTTTGTGGTCGTTCTGGTTAGAGTTTTACACTAGTCAGAATGATTATCTTGACCGGCAATTGGTGTCTATAATTCAAAAATAACGCCTATGATGAGAAAGCGCTCAGAGAAATATAACACCAAGGAAAAAAATTGAGTATCGCAAAAAATAAATTATTTAGTATGTCGAAAATTTGGATTATTCTAGCATTTTCTGCCCTTGTTGCTTGTTCTGGAGGTACAGTAATTAATGAAAATGAGGTTGATGAAAGTACTAAAGAGACTGCTATTAATACTACAGGTGCTAGGCCAAGTGATGTCCCAAGTCTCCAAGAAACTGTGTCAATACTATCTGCGGATGAGCATTGCGAAGCTGTGATAGCTTCGGTAAAAGAAGCAGGGTTCGAAGGCCTAGCATCTGTGACGTGCGATCATGAGTATGCAATTATTCATTCGAACAGTTATGCCAGTCATGAAATGATGACAGGTATCGTCGGGACTAATGAGCAAATCCCATTACCGGCTCCGGGTTATTTTGCATCAGTAAGGCTTAGCCCTTCCTTCACTGGTGAACCTCAAACGCGTGATTCGTCATTAGCCATTGCCGTTAATGGTGTTCCTATTTTTGACTATAGTGCAGGCGGCGAAATGAATGTTGATGATCTATATAGCCATCAGCCGCACCTTGATACTATGCTCCTTCGGCAAGTCGATATCTGCGGTGGACATACTGGCAGGGGTGATGATTATCACTACCACGAAGAACCTCGTTGTATGATTGAGCAAATGGATAATAAGGATGACAACCCCATTATTGCGTGGGGTTTTGATGGATTTCCAATGTATGGCATCAACAACCCCGATGGTTCACCGGTTGCGCCTGGCATTTTGGATGTTTGTAATGGGCAAGCTGATTCGGTGTTTGGTTACCGTTATCACACGTCCGACAAGCCACCTTATATCATTCAGTGTATTGTTGGCGCAGTAGCAGACCTTAGTGCATTGCCCAGCATTGGTATAGAAAGACCATCCGGCAGGCCAGTCATGGTGGATAATTTAACGTTTGAACACGATAGTTTAGGCGCAGGGCTTATGACCTATGATTACCAAGGCGAACACTATTATATCAAAAGTACATCAACTGAAGATGAGAGTTGTTTCGACGTTGAATGGAAATCCGTTACTAATGGTGGAGTTGTTGAGTCTGGTAACTACTGCCATATTATTAGAACGGGTGGGGGCATGGGGATGGGGATGGGGATGGGAGGTGGGCCTCGAGAAGGTGGAATGGGTGGTTAGGCTCATATGTGGTAATGGAATCTCATCTAAATCAACAATCAACAAAAATATAAAATGCCACAGGATCGTCGGCTATTAATTAGGAGGCAATGTTTTGAAATCAACTTTTCTATCAGTAGTAATGCTAGTGTTAATCAGTGCTGTACCGATAATAGCGAATGCAGGGTTTACGTTAAGCAGTTCGCTATTTGAAGATGGTGGCACGTTGCCTGCGAGCTCTAAATGTACACGTGATGGTGGCGACGGTCTTTCACCACCTATCGTTTGGTCAGATGCTCCGGCGGGCACCAAAAGTTTTGCGGTGATTATGCATCACTACCCAAGAAATGCAGTAGAGGGCAGAGATAACCCGAGCCACTATTGGCTGCTTTGGGATATTCCCGTGCATACCAAGTCACTATCTCGTGGTAATGCTGAGTCAATCGGTAATGAAGGCGGTGAAAAAGATAAACGCTATGTCGGGTATACATCGCCATGTTCACCAGCTAATGTTAGCCACGCTTACACCATAACGGTGTACGCTTTAGACACGAAAACAAGCGGACTAGGTAATAAGGATGATATAGATGTCGATTGGGTCACTATGACTAAAGCAATCGAAGACAAGGTTATTACCTCATCTTCGTTAACGTTTAATAACTAATTTTAATTTTGTAGAGGTTTTTTCTGACAACGAAAGAAATCATCAGTCGCCTACTTTTTGGTCTTGCCTATGGATATATGGTTCACTGCGTCCCTAGGGGCTGAGGTTGCCGCCCATACTCATACCTCCCATAGGTGGTCCGCCACCCATGCCGCCTGCAGCACCTCTAGGGTCGCCATCAGGGCGCTCAGACCCGAATAACCCATTTTCCAATCGAGTATAGCGTGCGAAATCGAGACCGGATTTTACATGGGTTTTGAGCTCCAAAAGCATGGCTTCGGCGATCGAAGGGGATTGCGTTGCTAGATTATTGCTCTCGGTCAAGTCCTTAGAAAGGTTGTAGAGAAAGCTTTCTTTGGTATCCCAGTAGTAAGTTAGTTTGTAGTCACCTTTAAGTATAGCCGTTTGTGGATGTATCGCTTCTTCGATATCGTGGTGCCAAACCATGCGCTCTATGGGCCGTTCAACCTCACCTATGCCTCCATTAAGTAGAATTGATTTCCAACTCCCACCTTCAATACCTTCTGGCAAGACAAAGCCCGGGGCAATAAAGTCTATTATAGTTGGATAGAGGTCATAGCCGATAACGGTCACATCGCTGTATATATTGGGCTCAATACCAGGGCCACGGATAACGAGAGGGACACGCAAGCCACCTTCATCCACAAGAGCTTTGCCTCCCTTTAAAATGCCAGAGGTCATGCCGTTGTCTGACATGTAGACTACGTAGGTGTTATCGGTGATATCTAGGTCATCCAACTTATTCAGTAACACGCCAATATTGTTATCGAGGTCTTCGGTCATTGCCGCCCTTAGTGCGTCTTTACTATTTAGCGTGTTGTTGGCACTATACTGCTCGAGAGTGGAAGCCAAGGCTTGTTGCGGCCCATGGGTCGCGTAATAAGAAAGTTGCAGATAAAAAGGGTGATCGCTCTGAACCTGTGCTTCCATAAAATCCACAGCGCGTCGAGTAAGGCTGAAAGTCAATTTTGGGTCATTCGGGTCTTTCGACGTACCGTCACTATTCATGGTAACGCCATCGCTTGCATCGTAGCCCATGCTCACTGGGTCGTTTGGTGTGGGCCATTGCCATTTTCCGAAGTGCGCTGCTCGATAAGATGGATTGGCAGCCTTG
>JALZWI010000245.1 GCA_023299895.1 Arenicella sp.
GGGTGGACTCGTCCTCGTCCCAGAAACCTGGGATGTCCAAGGCGACACCCAAACCCTCCACTCTTGGTGGGTCATCGGAAAATGGCTGAAGTATGATCATCTCGTCCACGTCTTCGGATTTGGAACCTGCACTTGGCTCACTTGGGAAGCTCTCCGTGCCAGCATCCAATCGCGCCTCGGTCGTAAGCTCTATCCCTCCATGGGCATGATCTTCCTCAAATACATTGCTCTCGCACCATTTTCCAATTGTGTTGATATTGAGTTTGGCGCATTGTGGTCTAACGCTCCAAGTTACTTGCAAAGGCGAACAGGCTTTTTCGTTGTAGCTTGGCCCTGTCGTCGAACCCATAAACTCAACTGGCAAACCCATGTTATCAGGTAAACCTTTCGCTTGGTGAAAACCATTTACTTGGTTGCCACTATAATTTAGGTCATTAAAATTTAGCGCATCTGCGTCATTAACTAACGTGAAAACCTGCGTTTCAACCCGTAAATCAGGATTGGCACATGCATCAGAAAGACACGAACCCAAGCCTGGGCCAGGATCGACATCGCAACTGGTATGTACCCAATGAACTTCGATGGTGTCGCCAGGCTGTAGGTTTTTACAAATCTCACCTTCTGGTGGCGCCATCTCAGCATTGCTTAGGTTCTCAGAAATACCACATTGGTAGCCGCTGCCGTAGCCGTCTTGGCCATCGCCCGCGTAGATCGAAAATGCTTCAGCCTTATGCTCCGCGTTTTTGTGAAAATGTATATTGCATAAATTCAATTCAGATGCCGGTGGCGCTAGGTCAAATACGACCGAGTTAGTGCCAGTTTTAGAATCAATATCGCGTGGTGTTTGACCAGCATAGCCCATACACACCTCGTTAGACTCCATAGCCATTTTCTTTGCCTCTTCATTATGTTGAGAGAAAGATGTATTGGTAATGGCAAGGACAAAAATTGTAACGATGCCTTGGGTACTCTGTTTGAATATTTTATTTATAGACATTGGCTTAATTTAGTTAACTTGTTAAATGAATATATAATCTACGTTAGTGATTGTGAATTTAGTGTAATGAATCAGGTCGAATTTTGCTATTAATGCTCTGAGCTTAAAAGCTACGTATTAAGTAGCTGATAGTAAAGTAATCGGTAGTTTAAATATGAGATTAATTGAATGTATTTAATTTACGTGTGAAGTAGAATCGCTTAACTAATCATTTAATAAGAAAAACAATTAACATTGATTGAGTTTAAGAAACCAGAAAAATATGTGCCTGCTCTCCAGGTATTAAGGGCCGTTGCTGCGTGGGCAGTAGTGATGTGCCACTACAATCAGGTTTTTTTCTCGTGGAACATGTCAGGCAGTTTTTTAGGTGAAGGGTTTGGTCATGTCAGCCGATATTATGGCCCGCTGGGAGTGGATGTTTTTTTTGTTATAAGTGGTTTTATTATTTTCTTAAGCGCTGAAAATGCTGTAAGTGTTAAAAATTTTTTCTTGAACAGAGCGAGTAGAATTGTTCCGCCATATTGGTTTTTCACCTTAATTTTATTGGTGCTAGTTATATTTTTCCCGGAGTCTAACAAGACTGAAGTCTATTGGAATTTTGAATCAATACTAAAGTCCTTGTTTTTTGTCTATCATGAAAACCCATCGCCCTATCTAGGTGAATATCCCTTTCTTACGGTTGGTTGGACACTTAATTATGAAGTGATGTTTTACCTTCTATGTGTACTATTCCTGATGATGTTTCGTAAATGGTGGGCTTTGCCTTTGGTTATCTTGTTATTATTTTCAAGAAATATATGGGCGTTTGAATACTTAGAATATTTTTTTGATTCAAAATATATACGTGAATTTGCTTGGGGAATGATTATTGGTTTTGTTTATCGTAAAGGGTTTATTCCTAATAATAATTACGTTGGTTTGATGGTTCTTTTGGTCTCGATTTTTTTCTTTTATACGGGAGGAGCTCAAGCGTATAAAATTCCTGCGATAACTCTGTTGATCGTCGCAGCGATGAGTTTTAAAAATGAGATATACAATAATTGCATAGGCAATTTTTTTCAGCATCTCGGAAATATTTCATACTCAACTTATTTGGCTCACGGCGCAGTTTCTTTTTCGGTTTGTTTGTCCTTGTTTGGAGAGAATTCAGTCTATCCTAACGAAGCTTTATTATTATTGACCTATATTTTGGTGACCTATTGTTGTTCTGTGTTTGGTTATAGTTTTGTAGAAAACAATAAATTTAACCGTTGGGTACGTCGTCTTTAAATAGGCTAACTACTTGTCAAGTTAATGAAGTGGCTCAGGCTCTGTTTTGTTTGTCTCGCGTGAACTTAGCAGTAGAGCGATAAGGTGATCGAGCAAGTTTTTTTGGTTGTTAGCTTCTAGTAGCATTTGTTTATCTTCAGACTTAAATGGCAATGATCCGACTAGATTATTAATCAGCTCTGCCGTTGGTAATTGATTCAATAATCCCCAGTCGGTTTCAAAACTATTTGTTTGAAAATAAACTTTCAATGCGGCTTTTAATCTATTTACCAAAGTCTCAGAATGTTCTTCATGTACTTGATAATCGATTTCAAACGCTGACCAATCAGGTGCAATTATTCTGTATCCGCGAGTGCTTGATAACTCCTCTTTATTTCTAAAACGACAGATGCCTGTCAGTACAATCTCCAATCTGCCGTCGATACTTTCGCCGTATTGTGTGATTCTTGCCGCGCAGCCTATGTCATATAATCCTTGCTCTGAGTTCTCTTGTTTAGGTTGAATCATGCCGATTAACTGTTCAGTACGCATCGCATCCCTGACCATATTTAAGTAACGTGGTTCAAAAATATTTAGTGGCAAGATACCGCCTGGCATGACAATAGCACCTGTTAGTGGAAATATGGGTAAGGTCGTTGGTAGTTGATCGAAACGTTGTAGAAATGGATTGTCTGGCATGCTTTATCTGTTATCAATAGTGTTAGGTAAATGATACCGCTAGCATTGTCTGTGTTTAGTCAAAGCAACGAATTTAAGGCATTAATCTAATAAGAAAACTCAAGCTAAGTTATTTTTTTTAAAAAACGAGATCACTCCAAATAGGGTAATAATGAACAAAGTTAGCCCTACTATGCTTAATAGTAAGCGATACCAAAGGCCTAATTTAGCAGTATGCAGTGGATATAAAAAATCATATATGCGTTCGAGTTTTGGACGTTTTAGGTCATCGATGTTGATATCCATGAAGCCTCGCTCGACGTCAATATAGATGCTCGTTTTGCCAGCTTTATTCCAGCCATTGGCTTGCTCTAAACCGACAATTCGATAAGGTGAGAAAGCAGACTCTGGTGAGACCCAGCGAATTGTCGCCCCAGGGTGTTGCTGTACAGCGCGAGTTAATACCTGCGACCATGTGGTAAATTCTACACCATTGAGGGAGTCGGTTGGCCCTTCCGATAATAAGTAATCATCATCGACTAAAAATGGATCTACTAACCATTCCCTTGATTGATCAGGATAGGTCAATACGATGCCTGTGATACAAATAATTAAAACGGGTAAAGAAACGACTAAGCCTAGATTGCTATGACTGCGAATGAGTTCACCTTTGGGTACCCCTTTGAGTTTAGAGGGTAGTAAACCGAGCTTGAAGGCGCGGCGGCGTGGCCACCAAATCATGAGGCCGAGCAATAGCATCGGAATCAAAAGCAGACCACTGAAACCCGCGATATTAAGGCCGATGTCATTGCCTAATAAAAATCGATGATGCAGGTCTAACAACCAGTCTTCAAAACGGCCATTATCACTCCATTGATCTATTATTTTTCCATCTTGGTTATACCAAGCGCGCTTCCCTCGATCAAGGTAAGCTTTATATAAGCTCAAGTCTTCAGAGTGGATTTGAATCAGTAGTAGTTCATGCTCGGCGTAATGAGAACTTATTGCCTCAAGAGTGTTAGCAAGAGAATTGATATCTGTTTGCACTGTTTGGCGAGCATCGGGCATGCTAAGCCATAAGTATTCTTTTTTCCAAACTAGCAGTGTGCCAGTCAGGCTAATACTGAGTACGCTGAGGCATAGAGCTAATCCTAACCAACGATGTAGCCACTTATAGATATTAATCAATTTCATGTGGCACAGAGTATCATTTGAACGACAATACAAAAGCGGTAACTGCTAAACAGTTGCCGCTGATTTTCTCGCTAATAGATGATTTGTTAAGTTACTGCTTGGTCCGTTTTTGTGTTGGGTGATAGGCCGTCATCGATATTCGATTCATTGTTTCTATCGCCTCTAAACAAATTTTTGACATCGTCAGCTATTAGCATGTTTATCGGCACGAAAAACAAGGTGATGATCGTGGCGAACACAATTCCAAATGAGAGCGAGACGGCCATCGGTTGCAAGAATGCAGCACTAGAATCGGCTGCACCTATAAAAGTTAGCGGCATTAATCCAAAAAAGGTGGTTAATGACGTTAGCATGACCGGGCGAAAACGGCGGACACCTGCGATTCTCACCGCCTCAAGCAGTTTGACACCTTGCGCGCGCAGTTGATTAATATAATCGACTAGCACCAGGCTGTCGTTAATCACCACGCCGACTAAAGCAAGTAAGCCAAGAATACTTAATAATGAAATTGGAATCCCTAATAACCAGTGCCCAAAAACGCCTCCGATCAATGAAAACGGGATCACTGACATAACGATAAGCGGCATCGTGTAGGATTTAAGTGGAAGCGCAAGCAGAACATATATTACAAAGAGCAAGACTGAACCACTTACCCAAAGGCTGCTAAAGGCTTGGCGTTGCTCATCGGCTTCGCCAGTGAGTTCAGCCCTGACGCTTGGATATAGCAACAATGTTTGTTCAAGAAACTCTTCAATTTGACTATTGATGATCGTCATATTAGCGGTTTCTTTGTTTACATCCGCAGTTACGCTCACTGTTCTGTATTGATTAATACGGTTGATCGAAGTCGGACCTCGATCTGGGTATAATTGCGCGACAGACGATAGGGGTACTTGCTCGCCATTAGGCGTGCTTATCAGCATTGATTGTAATGTGTCGGTTGATGAACGTTCAGATTTCGGGAATCTAACGAGTACACGTACGTCGTCGCGACCACGTTGAATACGTTGCGCTTGCAAGCCATTAAAGGCGTTACCTACCTGAGCTAAGATGTCACCGCGAGTTAATCCGATTAAATGTGCTTGTGGTTTTAATTCAATTCGAATTTCTTCTTTGCCATTTTCCAAGCTGTCACCTATGTCAAAAACACTCTCAAATTCTGCGAGGCGGACTTTTAACTTGTCAGAGACAGAGCGCAACTCTTCAAAAGATTGTCCACGAAGTTCAACATTAATTGGATCCCCAGAATCAAAGAAGCGTGAGCGAAAAGTCAGTGATTCTGCACCGGGAATGTCGCCAACACGGTCTCGCCACTCACTAAGAATTTTTAAGCTAGAAATATCTACAACGCGATCACTAATAGGCATTCCTTCAAACGTGAGTGATGCAACATTTGAGGATAAGCCACCACCACCACGACCAACTTGACCAGTTTTAGCCAAAATATTGGTAATAATGGGCTCTCCACCTTCACCATTTAAATATACTTTTTTAAGCTCTTCGCCTACTTCCATAAATTTTTGCATGTAGCTGTCGGTCACTTCAAATGCTGTGCCGGCAGGCATAACAAGATTAATAGAGCCGCCTTCTTGTTCCGTGCTTGGTATAAAAACAAACTTCGACCATCCAGTCATGATCGTAACCACAATGACAACTAACAAACAAATAAAGCCGGTTGAAACAGTGTGCCGATATGCAATCGCTTTTTCTAATGCAGGCTTATAATACTTGACGATCATATTCTCAAAGCCATGCGCAAAATTCATTTGCCAACGCCCAAAACGGCCAATTTTATCGGGATCTCTTAATTTAATATGGCTTAAGTGAGCTGGCAGAATGAGTTTTGATTCTACCAATGAAAATAAAAGTACCGGGATAACGACCGCTGGTATTGGTGCAAATATTCGCTCCCATCGCCCTTCTAGATAGATGATTGGCACAAAGGCAGCAACGGTTGTTAAGATACCAAAAGTGACAGGTACTGCCACGGATTTCGTGCCGTTGATTGCAGCAGTGATGCCATCTTCGCCGTCCCTTAAACGTGAATAGACACTTTCACTGGTAACGATGGCGTCATCCACAACAATACCAAGTACAGTAATGAAGCCAAATAAACTCATCAAATTGATACTAATGCCGAGCTGGTCAATAACCGCCAAAGCACCCATAAAGGTAACGGGTATACCAAGCACAACCCATCCCGCAACGGCGGGCCGTAAAAATAAGGCTAATAGAATCATTACTAATAGCCCGCCTTGAATGGCACTCCATTTAAGGGTGCCAAGTCGAGAGACTAACCGTTCGGCATCATCATCCCAATATTCGATCGTAGTCCCGACAGGCATGTTAGCCTGTCTTTGTGCGACATACGTTTTAACAAGGTTGGAAATATCGATTGAATCTTCCTCTTCTGTCCTTTGCACATCAATCAACGCGGCAAGGTTGCCATTGAATCTGGCAAGCAATGACTCTTCTTCAAAACCGTCATTAATATCAGCCACATCGGATACACGAATAATCGAGCCATCTCGATTGGTTTTCACAACAATATCGGCGAAGTCACCATGTCGATAAGCTTGACCTTTTGAACGAAGTAAAATATCACCACCAGCGGCGCGGATATTGCCAGCCGATAAATCTTGAGAGCTGTTTCGAATCGAGTTTGTAACTTGGTTAATTGTTAGATCAAATTTGCGAAGCTTATCTTGGCTAACTTCAATCGCGATTTCATAATTACGTACTGAATCTAGTGTCGCTAAACTAATGCCTTCCAAGCGCAATAAATCCTCTCGTACTTGTTCAGCCAGTTGCCGGGTTTCAAGTTCTCCGTAGACTGAAGTAACCGCAATGGAAATAACCGAAATCTGACGTTGTGCAAGCGCGACAATAGGTCGTTCCGCTTCGGCTGGGAAAGTGTTGATTGAGTCAACTCGATTTTTAATTTCATCCAATAGATCACGCGGGTTGTAGCCTTCGCTGATTTCGATTGAAATATTAGTCGATCCCTCTCTAGATGTACTTCGAATTTCTTCAATTCCGGCAAGATCCTGGACGGCTTCTTCGACTCGTACCGCTACGCCTAGTTCTATATCTTCTGGCGTTGCTCCTCTTAGTGTGACATTGACACTCACAGTGTCGGGCGTTGAAAGAGGGAAAATTTCAAGCTTAACGCCAGTAAATAAACTGACAAAACCAAGCATTAAAATCCCAATCATCAATAGATTGGCGGCAACTGGGTTTTTTGCAAACCATTCAATCATTTCAATCTCCTAAGTACGGTCTCTTCTAGAAGCGGATTGATCATTTTGTGCTTCCTGAGAATTTGTTGGGTTGTTTCGGGTTTGCCTATCAGTGGATTCGCCTTCTACATTAGCTCTCGTTCCTGATGATATTTGTCCCAATGTTGTTGTTATTAAACGGTCACCATCATTTAATCCCGATCCTACTAACGCCTGCGTTTCGTTTTTCCAAAGAATCTCGACATTACGACGTTTAATTAACCCATCTTCTACGGTATAGGCGTAGCTATCTTGATAAATCGAAGTGGCTGGAACAACAATCGCGTCAGGAATTATTTTTCCTTTAATGTTAGCAGTAACATATTCGCCGATTTTTAACGGCGCGCGCCCGACTGCTACGTTGCCGAACGGATCATCAATTTGAGCAACAACATGCAGTTGTCTAGAGCTCGTGTCAATCGCGCTTTCAGTACGAACAATACTGCCTACCCATGGTGTCGTAGTATCAGTAAGTGAGGAATAAATTTCTACGGGTGTTGTGGCAGGGTTTTCGTCGCCACCACGATAAGCTTCAGGCAAATCTATAAATTTTAGATCGGAGTCTTTTAATGGCAAGCGTATCTCAATATAGTCTGTCGCATAAATTTCGGCAATTTCAGTATTATTTCCGGCAACCTGACCTACGTCTATCATTTGATTAAGAATTCGACCGTCAAAGGGAGCGATAATCAACGCTCGGTCAACCTCTAATTGCGCTCTAGATAACACAGCTTCTGCAGATGCTAATCTTGCTCGAGCTGCTTGCTGCTGAGGTTTTCGCGATACTAAATCGCTTGGCGGTTCTGTATTACCCAAGCGCGCCCAATCTTCTTCGGCTTGTTTGGACTGAGCCACTTCTTCAGAGTAAGCTTGTCGAGCTTCTGCAAGATTCGCTTCACTAATTTTTAAATCTGCGACGTAGTTTCGATCATCCATTTTGAGTAGCACATCGCCTTTGTTAAAAAAACTACCATCACGCAGGTTGTCACTTACCTCAGTAACAACGCCGCTGACTTGAGAAATCAAGGTGCTCTGTGTTCTTGGTGTAATATTGCCATAACTTTGCACATTTATTTGAAACTCTTGTGGTTGTATGTCGTATACGGCTACGGTGAGTGGTGGAGTAAGATCAGGACGGCGTGGGGCGGCTTCGGGTTGCATTACAAGAAAAAAAATAACGGCTATGATAGTTAAAAAGATCAAAAACAATGGTAATGCGATTTTTAAATTATTTTGTACTGCTGGAAAGACACCATTTTTTTGCGTTTTTATTTGATTGTCACCTTCTAACGAATCGCTAGAAGCTGCATAGGCATCAGGTCCTTGATCTAAATTTAATTTGTAGTCATCAATATTCGACATATTTTGTAGTCCTTGATTTTCAAGGTGCGCTGCGTTTGGGTTAAAGGTTTGGCTGTCATGCCTCTGTTGCTACTTCACACAAGACTTCTGTATTGGTTCTTGTGATTTTGTTAATCGAAAAAAACTATGCCAGTGATGCGTATCAATGTACATATTTTGATACGAAAAAGAAGTAAGTTTCCTGTGGTTTCCAGTTACGTAAATTAAATTGACACAGCAGACATCTAATTTTAATTAGTGAGTAGTTTAGCCCGACAATTGTCAAAGTGATGTTAGCTTATTTTGATGCTCGCATTTGAGTTTTTAATTTTTGTTCTTGATGGTTAAGCCGTATACTGCGCGACAGTGATCTACTACACCAAACGCCTTAAATGCTGACAAAAAATGAACTGAGTGAAAGCCGCTATTTTACGGTATTTTTAGCCTGCATGGTGGCTCTAGGCCCCTTGTCAATTGACGCTTATCTGCCAGCCACCAAAGAAATATCAAACTATTTCAATGCCAGTATTGCTGCGGTAAATCTCACAATGAGCAGTTTTCTAATTGGTAATGCGATTGGCCAGTTTTTTGGTGGCGCTTTATCTGATCAATTGGGCCGTAAAACTATTGGTTTAATAGGTGTATGTTTGTTTTTGGTTT
>JALZWI010000246.1 GCA_023299895.1 Arenicella sp.
AAGTGTTTTACCTTTAATTGCTTCACCATAGATTGGAAGAAATTCTCCGGCCTGAAAATCAGGGTGGATCTGAATTGCACCATCAATGTGACTGACTTCATACTCTTTTTTTTCACGCACATCAAATATCACCAAAGTCCCTTTGTCTATTTGCGAGAATTGTTCAGCGCTTAGATGATTGACAGTATCGTAATCAGTGATTATTTTTGAATGGATAGATTCAAGTCTGTTACTCAGAGTGCCATCGCCATTCGCGGCAACACAGATAAGCATTAATACAAGAATAAGCGTTTTTTTCAAAAATTTGAAACCTATCTATTCATTGTTTTGTTTTATGGGCTTGTTGAATAAGTCCGCTATCAAGGAATTTTTTTTCATGCCAGTATAGATAGAAAATTTTTGAAAAGATTCCTACGCCTGCACCGATTGTGCCTTTAACTGTGCCACTAATTTTTGATTTGCCTACGCGCTGCTTGGTCGTAACATTAACTTCTTTATACGCAAAACCAGCTTGAATAGCTTTCACCTGCATCTCTACAGTCCAACCAAAAGCGGTATCTTGCATGTCAATCGCCGTCAAAATTGAATGGCGAATTGCTCGGAACGGACCTAAGTCGCTGACGTGTTGTTGCCAAATTCGACTAATCAAAAATGTAGCCAAAGCATTACCGAAGCGTTGATGAATGCTGAGCGCGCCTTTTTCTAATTGATCGTTTTCACGATTACCCACAACCAAATCTGCTCCTGCTTCAAGCCCATCAAGCAAGTTGATGATTTCATTAGAAGCAACTGAGCTGTCGCCATCAACGAATACAATATATTGTGTGTGTTGGTCTAGCGCTTCAATGCCTTTTAGGCAAGCAGCGCCATAGCCTTTTTGAGTTTCATGCACAACTCTAGCACCTGCCGTTTTTGCCGCACTTGCAGTAGCGTCATTCGAATTATTGTCACAAACAATGATTTCGTCTACCAACTGTTGTGATAGCTCGTCCGCTTCCTTATCTTCAATAAGATCGACAATACCTTTAATAACATTGGCGATGCTACCTTCCTCATTATGGGCAGGGATAATTACAGATACGTGTTTGCCTTTATATGACATAGTTATAGAATATCGCGGTAAGACATCGTGATTAAATTTGCATGTAATGATTCTAATCTAAAGACCACGTGAGTGACTTGATTATGACATATCGTTTTTTATTTTAGTGAGAAGCTAACGAAAATAATGTCTCATCAGAAATATTTAATGCTTTTTCGCTATGCTAGCGAGGGAGTCTACACTTATCTAAATTACAAAGTAATAATGAGTTCAATAACAGTGTCTAATCTACAAATAATTATTAAAAAAATATGATTGAGAATTCACTTCAAAGCAATAAATACACCGTAGCGACTGTAATTGCAGGCGTGCTATCTGCCTGTGCGTATGCTTATTTGGCAATAAATTCACAAAGCTACGGCGACGCTACTCTGTCTCAGTTATGGCTAATATCCTCGCTGTGCGCAGGTTTATGTTTTTTTCTCTGGCTACTGCATTACAGACATAATCAAACAATTTCAATACCGTTGATGCTTGGTTTTGCAGTGTTATTCAGAGTGATTGGAGTTTTCGCGTTTCCTGTCTTAGAAGATGACATGTATCGATATCTGTGGGATGGTCGAATGGTGATTGAAACTGGTCTGCCATACAGCATGGCTCCCGCAGAGTTTTTTACTAACAATGATTTAAACACCCAATTTGATTCTATTTTAGGGTTAATCAATCACCCTGAGATCAAGACCGTTTATGGCCCAATGAACCAGTGGGCATTTGCCTTAGCTTATTTGCTTGCTCCAGGCAAAATTTGGCCACTACAAATGATTTTTGCGTTAGTAGATATAGCCTTAGTGCTTGTTTTGATGCGTTTGGCTAAACCGAATAATGTGCTGTTATATGCTTGGTGCCCGTTAGTCATCAAAGAGTTTGCTTTTACAGCACATCCTGATGTCTTAGGTGCTTTGTTTTTAATGCTAGCCGTATTATTTTTTCTAAAAAAGAAATTTATATGGGTAGGTGCGATGATTGCTTTTGCTGCAGGAGTGAAAATATTTGCCATAATACTAGCACCGTTTTTGCTTAAATTTAAATTGCGCGGATGGTTGGCGTTGGTGATTACCGCTGCTCTAATTGCACTGCCTTTTGGGATACAGCAAGCTTGGGTTCCAGAAGGGCTTATCGCAATGGCTAACGATTGGTTATTCAATGCGCCTTTGTATTTAATACTGATTAACTGGTTACCTTTTGATTTGGTTAAACTGACCCTTGTTTTAACATTTAGCTTGGGTGCAGCCGCGTATTTTTTTATACGTTGGCGCAATCAATCTGAAGCAATACCAAGAGGAGATTATTTATTTGCCGCGTTATTACTTGCTTCACCGGCATTAAATTCGTGGTATCTAGTTTTATTATTAGCGTTTGCTACAATAAAGCCTAGTTTCTGGGCATGGACACTTTCTCTGTCAGTTTTGTTTTCTTATGGTACGGGAATCAATCTACATGACCCATCACTACAAAGCTATGAAATCCCATATTCTATACTTGCGCTAGAATTCGGAGTAGTGATCTTTGTCACCGTCTTAGCCTACTTTGTGAAAAGAGTTATAAAGCAAAAAAATGCTAAGATAAACAACTTAAGTTATCGTCAAAAACCGTAATTCTCTAAAATTTAGTTAAAAAAAAGCACCTATTTTTCAAGGTGCTTTTTTAACTAAATGTGTTTTTAACAGGCTTTTATTAGTGTTTGCCCATTACTTCTTTAGCCATACCATCTTTTTTAGCCATAATCGCTTTTTCAAGGTTCGCCATTTCATCAGCGGAAAGGTCTGCTAAATCTTTGCCCATTAATTCTTGAGCCATTTCTTGTTTAAGCATTTCTTCTTTGGCCATTACTTCTTTAGCCATTTCTTCTTTGCCCATCAATGCTTTAGCTGATTCGCTTTGAGCGGCAATTCCTTCCGCTTTTTTAACTGGCTGACTTGTTGACACTGAGCCAGAAGCAAATACTGACGTTGAGAGTACGGCTGTTAAAGCGACGAGAGATAGAGCAAGTTTGTTAGTAAATTTCATATTGTTACCTTGTTAAAATAATTATGTTAATAAAAGCAGATCGGAGCATAACATAGCAGGTCTTTGGTGAAATCAAATCGCTTTCACAAAACAGTTACGGATTTGTAATTGTTTTGTGTTAATCAAAAAAATATTCGA
>JALZWI010000247.1 GCA_023299895.1 Arenicella sp.
CTCCTAAGCGGCAGGTCGGTGGTTCGAATCCACTCCGGGACGCCACTTCTTCATCCTACATCAATAAGCCCTTGATATCCGTACCCAGTAAAATCAAATGGCCATTTGGCCACTTTGTCCTTCGTTACTGTTTCTGGTAGTTTATAGTCATAAGTCAACCTGTTGATTTACTAGCATCATAAAACTGTGCAACACGACTATCAAAGATACCCATTATGAAAAAAATATTTATTTCCATCGCCGTACTCGTTGTCATCATCGGTATTGTAGTGACCATTGGTCTTAGCAAATTAGATGAAATCATCGCTAGCGCGATTGAAACCGAAGGCACCTCGGCACTCGGTTCTAAAGTTAGCGTTTCGTCCGTTGAAACAAACCTTAGCGATGGCCTGGCAGTTATTAAAGGCATGACTATTGCTAACCCCAGTGGCTATAAAAAAGCCAATGCAATAGAAATTGGTAGTTTTAGCGCTAGCGTCGACTATAAAAGCCAAGCTGTGAACGATATTTCCATTATCTCGCCAACAATCAATGCTGAGATTCTAGGCAAGCTAGAAGAAATCGTGAAAAATCGAGAATTTGATAGCATTCGTAGTAATTTCAAAGACTTGCTCGATAACATGCCTCCAGATGAAGACGAAGATGTGGTTGAAGAAGACGGTGAAGACACCGTTATCACGATCAAGCGTTTTGCCATTGAAAAAGCGTCTATTAATTTAACCGCGGACATGCTCGGCGAACGTAAATTAAACATGAACGACTTGGTGCTGAATAACTTAAAAGGTACGCCGGATCAATTGTCTGACCAAATCACTGAGAAAGTCACGAACCACATTACGAAGCAAATTCAGACCTATGCTACTAAGGAACTGACCTCAATTCTTGGGGACGTTGTAAAAGCCAAAGTTACTGAAAAAATTAACGACGAGATTAAAGACAAATTGGAAGGCGAGTTAGGTGACAAGCTAGGCGGTAGACTGAGAAGCCTTAAACTAAAATTTTAACTGACAATAAAACAAGTATTTATAAAAGAAAATAAACTAAATTTATCTTAAGCTCGATAGGTGACGTCCTATCGAGCTTTTTTATTTAGGCGTAGTATCATCATTTTCGTACATCATCATACAAGCAAAAAAATCATCAGTGTTTTTAGTAGTTGATCTCTGCATTATTTACGCGCTAAATTGGGCTCAATAGCAATCATTGTTGAAAACAATAAAGTCGTCGAACCTCGTCGCACTGTGCTGCGGCTCCAGGGTCATCCGTCCAGGATGCGTCGCTAGAAAATACAAGCCCTCCTCTGCCTCGCGCATCAGGCGAGCTAGATTGCCAGGAGTCGCATGTCTGATCAACAACAAAAGGAGGAATCCCCCCGGGTGATGTGCGGAACAAACCGAAGGTTGTCACGTTTGTCCAAGTGCTACGAGGGACAGGGATAGTATCGCCGTTCTCATCGATGTTAATCGCTTTCAAGGTATCTTCAGCGGATATCAACTCCGTAAAGTCAGTGTGCACAACTGTGCGGATCTCGTCTAATAACTGATACTCACCATTATGCGGCGTGAAGCGATCTGCTGGCGCTGTACCGTCTTCGGCAGCTATCCATGCTAAGTATTTCCCCTCAATTTGTGGAGTCGTTGAATCAGCATGTTGCTGACATATCGCATCGGCACCCTCCACGCCACCAAGATTACCATTGTAAGCAACCGAGGTAATAAAAACGTTTTTAGGGGATGCACACGAAATTCGACTTATACCGCTTGGACAGGTCAAATTTACAGCACCATCAACACACACAGTCGAGACCTCGCACTGATCTATATAATCACCAAAGGAGGCGGCCACTACTTTGGCCTCCTGAGCATAGCTCACTGAAACAAATAAAAAGATAAAAAACGAAACGAGTACTCGGTGTGAATAGTTCAACATACTTCAATTCCTTATTATTAAAAATACAGGGTAAACTCTTTGATTTATGATTCTTGATAATGCCACTTATTGTCGAATAGTGTAAACCAAAATAGCCGCCAACTTCCTTTAAACTATAACCCTCACTCAAATATGAATTCACTCAACTTTTTTCCAATTTCATGAAGTTTAATAGTATTTAGCTAGTTACCGAGAATTCAAATTAAAAAAACTAAGATGGCTCAAACTGAAATCAGAAATTGGTTTTTCTTAAGGTGGATGTCCTATTTATTTCAGATACTTTAAGCATGAAATCAAGGTTACAATACTCGAGTTAAAAACAGCACTCACCGACCAAAACTATCACTATGCCTGCAAACTCAGAAGAAATCAGCTTTAACACTCATGGCTTAACCATTGCAGCCAAACGCTGGAATGCCGGAGCGCCACACAAGGCACTGGCTATTCACGGTTGGTTAGACAATTGCGGAAGCTTTGACCCAATTGCGCCATTTCTAAAAGACATAGAGATTGTTGCTTTAGATTCCGTAGGCCATGGTAAAAGTGATTTCCGCTCATTAGACAGTCAATACTTAATCTGGTCAGAAGTCAGCGAGATTTTTGATATTGCCGATCAGCTCAAGTGGGAGTCATTCAATCTAATCGGGCATTCTCGAGGCGCTAATATCAGCACTATTTGTGCAGGCACCCTAACGCAAAGAATCGAAAAACTCGTTTTGATAGAAGGCGGCGTACCGTTACCGACCACCCCACATGACGCACCCGCAAATTTAACCAAACATATTCTAAATGATCGCAGTATCGCGGGTAGCAGAGGCACCCTATACCCAACAAGAGACAAAGCTCTAGCCGCACGTGTCGACGGTTTCATTAAGGTAACAGCCGCATCGGCAAAAATACTGGCAATACGGGCATTAATACAAGATGATGATGGGTTTCACTGGCACTGTGACGCACGATTGAAATCACCATCGAGCATACGCCTTACCCCAGAGCAAGTTGATGCTTTTTTTAAAGAAATTCAATGCCCAAGTTTATTGATCGAAGGGACGGATGGCATTTTAAATAGTATGCCCACTATCGCCAAACATTTAAAAAACATAGACCATTTACAAAGAACCAAGTTAGCTGGAGGGCATCACTTGCACATGGAAGAATCAGTCATGCAGTGTGCTCAATTGATAAACAAATTTATTCAATCATAGAGTTAAGTGTAAGCACATTAATTAAACACACACTCCATTAATCAACCACAAAAGACACTAACGATACGAGTGTTGTTTTAAATAATATTACGCTAGCAGCATTAGCAAAAATATCGACTAGTCCATCAATCTAACCAAAATAAAGCGACTTTTAACAGCGGGTACCCAGTATTATTCTATTAAATGGCTTTAAAAAATTATCACTTAACTGTTCTGACGATACAGATACCTTGGAGGCCGTATGTTGAATGATGGGCATGAAATTCAACGGTGGGCAGGCGTCATGTTAAAACCCTAAGCTACCCCGTTGAGGAAATTGCTTATAAACCAGTATGAATGAAATTGCATTTATATAGAATCAGGATATCTCCGTCGCGGATCTTTAGAGTAAGCAAAGTTACTAAAATCATCTGCAAATAAAGTTGTTACGATATCTATCATTTCGTCAGTGTAATAATCGCTAACAGGTTTTGTTTGCCAGTTGTAGTATCGCCCAACATTATATTTGCCTAGGCCTTTGGCTAAATTTAATTTATCAATGACCGGCTGAATTGATTCGGGCAATGATTCGAAATGCGCTATATGATCGCAAATTAATTCATTATTAATATGCGTATAGCTAATTTGCGCTAGATGGTGCGAACCATTTTTTAAGCTGTTATTTGAAAGCATCTTTGGAAGTTCATTTATGTATGCTTCAAAACTGCCAAACCTTTTAGTGTGTTGGTCGATTAAGTAATGGTAGACCGAAACGAGCCTTTCGTAAGGGTTACGAACAACCGCAAATTTATAATAGCTATTAAAAATTTCGTTTTCTAAGTTTTCGTAAATAAATGATGCGCTAGCATGTTGTAAATAGATGTTTTCACTGGGCTCATACCCAAAGAAAACTTCATAGTTTGGGATGTTTGAATCATAACGATTTTCATCGAGTAATTTTTCAACCGAGGAGCCTGCAGCTTTACCAATATGAAAGAATATTGTTTTTAACGAATGTGAGATCATTTTTTATACTTTCGAGCGTAAAAAACCGGACAAGGCCAAACACGTTTTTTGAAAACTATTCACTAGATGCATTGGTCTTTACCTATGTATCTGGTTACTTAATCAACGCAGGCAGCATTGCAGTGTTTAAACAAAATTATAACATGGGGAATTACTTATCTTGACATTAAAATGAGGATAACGGAAAGGCAATTATTGATCAATTGCTAACCACTTACTTTCGTCACAAGTTAATAATAATGCTCCGTTTAGCTAAGGGGTACTTAAAAGGTAGTCGTGGCATTAATATTGCACTGTACATCCACTTGTCTATTGTTTTTAACAGTAGGCATGCAGTATTGCCCTTATGCCCTTAGCTACTCCGGCACCATTTATCTGAACCTTGCCGACCCTTTTTATTCTTTCAGGCTAACGCGTCTGCTGACGACAATCGATGAGGGCGACTCGGTTTTCAGAATTCAAACTACTGTTATTTATTGAAGGTATACGAGAGGTTTAAATTTTTCCAGAGACGCCAACTTTATTTAGTGGCATCTTCATAAGTAAGCTCTAGAATATCTTTTTGTTCAATTTTTTCTCTTAAGTGACTGTCAAAGAATCGCAAAATATCTGTAAATATTTGCACTCGTTCTACGTAGGTTTTTGCTTGCTCACCATTAGAAAATTTTGTTCCATATAAAGTTGGCAACAACTGGCTGACTGTATTCCATTGTGTGCTCTCTAAGCCTCTGTCTTGTGCGAGCTGGTGGCCAGCTCTTATATGTTTTAAACCCATATTATAGGCGCCAACCGCGAACCAAGTTCGCTCTGGTTCTTGGATAGACTCAGGCAACCTAGAATTTAAATTAACTATATATTCAGCTGCAGCAGTAATGCTTTGATTAATATCTAAGCGGTCTTCAATCTTTAAAAATTCTGCCGTTGCAGTGGTTATTTGCATAATGCCACGTACTCCAGTTGGTGACCTTGCGTCATTCAACCATCTTGATTCTTGATAAGACATGGCAGCAAGTAAAGTCCAATCAATTCCTGTTTTACGTTCTGCCGCTCGAAATAACGGCTCAAACTCTGGTAGTCTTTGATAAATTTCATCATACAAAGACAACGCATCATACCTGCTAAGACTGGTTGGCAAACCAAGGTAGTAGTTTTCTAACTGAGCAGGCAAGTCTTTATCAATTGCTGTTTGTAAAAATTGATTTAGCACAGCCAATAATTTCTCATCATACTTTTTGGGTAATGACCAAACCAGATCTACCGTGTCAGGCAAAATAAAACTACGACTTATTTCAGGTAAATAGTGTTTGGCGTTACGCGCACGATAATCTGTTGTTAAAGCAAAACGGTTTTGCCCAATAGCCACGGCATTTAGCAGCTGGTACTCGGACCGATGATCATCTGTCAATTGAAGTGAGTCAAAGTTTTGCAAACCGTAATACCGGGCGGATGACAATATTGTGCCGGCGTTTAGTTCTTCTAATGTATCCGGGCGTTTCGTACCTCTTTTATATACCACAGTCGTTTTTGCCGCAAACCATGGAATGGTTGGTTGGCTAGTCTTTTGCACGAACTCAGTATTCAAAATACCGCCAACCGCAATATCCCCTGCTCCTGCACCAAGTAAGGTAAACAATTCTCCATAAGGAACCACAATCAATTCTAACTCAACGTTGAGACTACGTGCAAAAGTAGCAAGAAGTTCATACTCAAAGCCATAATGCTGTTTATTAAATACGTACTGCGAATCGGGTTCATCCGCAATTAATACTCTTAACACTCCAGACTCAACAACTTGGTCATAAGATTGAGATTGCGGGCGGACATAATATTGAACCGACGCAATAAAAATGAGTATGGAAATCAAAAATAATTCTATGTGAGACGCAATAAAGCGTAACAATATTGTGATCTCTTGATACAGAGTTTTAATGTCAAAGACGCGAAACATAAAACGAGCATAACCATTCAAGAGCAAACTGGCAATAAGCATTTGAAACACACACCAAACTGGTTTATTCTCGGCATCCGCTCCAGGCACTGCTCTATCTTCTGCTTCCATGCAGTCGTGTGCCTCGTTTAAAGGCGTATACAATAAGCACGAATAATACAAAATGATATTTAACTAAAGGCATATTTCTTTAGTTAATGATAAGTTCGGAGAGGTGGCAGAGTGGTTGAATGCGCACGCCTGGAAAGTGTGTATACGTTAATAGCGTATCGGGGGTTCGAATCCCCCTCTCTCCGCCATTTATGAAAGTACTTATCTCTAAGCCAATAACACCCACCAATCATCACTCAACATTAAAGAAATTAAGTTATAATTACGTCAAACAAATAGTCAAAAAAACTGATGCCCTTCACTCTTCATCGCAATCGCCTAACCCATAACCTTGATCTTGCCACATCGACAGGAATCGAGATTGGGCCTCTAGTTAACCCCATTGTCACTCGTGATCTTAGCAATGTGAAGTATGTGGATCGTGCTAGTACCGAGGAGTTGCGTGAGTGGTACTCAAGAGACCCTAAAATCAACGTCGATGACATCATGACTATTGATTATATTTGGGGAGATCAATCGCTTGCCCAAGCGACTGACGGCACTGAACAATTTGATTACTGTGTGGCATCGCATGTAATTGAACATATCCCAGATTTAATCACCTGGTTAGGTGAAATTTCTTCTATCTTAAAAGTCGGTGGAGTCGCTTGTTTTGCTGTGCCAGACAAACGCTTTACCTTTGATTATTTACGACCAGTCACAAATACCGCCGATGTACTGGATAACTATTTCCAGAAACTGCGTAAGCCTTCTTTTCGGCACATCTATGATCATTTTTCTAATTTCACCGAACTTGATATCGTAGAAGCTTGGAGTGATGACTTTGATGGTAGCAAGGTGAAACCAAGCAATCCTCCACAGCACGCCTACAATGCTTGTTTGGATGCACTTGAGCATGATAAATACATTGACTCACATTGTTCAGTCTTTACACAAGAGTCATTTTTCGAATTGCTCAACTCCATTTCCGAGCTTGGTTTATTGGATTTTAAGATTCGTAAAAATTTTTCTGTTGAACGGCATATGTTTGAATTTTTTGTACAGTTAGAAAAAATAGACTCCAGTCTCTCAAGTGCTGAAAAACACGCGCTATTCAGCGACAGTTTGGATAATATGAGAGGCGCTATTCTCGAAATCGATTTCAGGTGCGCTCAAGCTTGCAACCCTAAAATCTACTACGACACAGGTAATGGCTATAACGAATCACAAAGCCTGCTTATTAATTATAAAAATCCAAACAACACTGAAACTTTAAAGTTCGCCCTACCTTTGATTGACGGGTTGCGTTTACGTTTTGACCCTGCTGACTTTGCTACTGACTTTGAAGTTAGCAAAATAAAATACAATTTTAGAGATAGTATTCGTGAAATTAGCCTAGATTCTGTATCACCATTACACGACATAGCTAAACTTAAAAACCTTGGAAACACCATCAACATTAAAGCCAAACGTGGTGCAACCGATCCATCACTTGAGATAAAAATTTAGAAACTGGAAGTTTCTTGTATTAAAATAAATATAACTCACAAAGATTTTCTGCTGTGTGAGTCTTTCCAAATTATTCCTTGGTTAAGTGATCAAATTAAAAAAGCCTCTATGTAAGAGGCTTTCAAGATAATATTTTACATATTTTATACAAGGTAACCGTCAAAATGGGATGTCGTCATCAAAATCATTTGACGGCTGTGGGGCAGGTTGTGCGGCTTGTTGAGGCGCCGACTGTGCTTGTTGTGGTGCCTGCTGTTGCTGTGGTGCTTGATAGCCACCGCCACCACCCATCTCAGAACCGCCACCACGGCTATCGAGCATTTGCATTTCATTTGCAACGATTTCAGTTGTGTATTTATCCTGACCACTTTGATCTTGCCATTTACGAGTTTGCAATTTACCTTCGACGTAAACTTTTGAACCTTTCTTTAAATACTCACCTGCAATTTCACCCAATCGATTAAACATAACCACACGGTGCCATTCGGTTTTTTCTACCTGCTCACCCGTGTTTTTATCTTTCCATGATTCAGACGTAGCAATACTAAGGTTTGCAATGGCACTGCCATTGTTAGCGTAGCGGACCTCTGGGTCATTACCAAGGTTACCAACTAAAATTACTTTATTAATACCACGTGCCATTGTTTGCTCCTGATTTTCTGTTTTGACTAGTTGCTTTTAGGCCGTTGACCGAACTTAATCAGACTAGGCAAATAGTTTTCTATATTTATTTAGGCTAACTATTATAGCGCATGATTTAAGCTCTAGCCTATGATTAAAGTCTACTTAATGAAATCGTGCAATTACTCGTATCTATTCTTCTCAAAATCAA
>JALZWI010000248.1 GCA_023299895.1 Arenicella sp.
TATCTCGACATTAAACTTCGATGATTATGAATGCCCATTAAAATACCAAAACCGGCCATTAACGTCACCATTGATGTGCCTCCATAACTAATTAATGGTAACGGCACACCCACTACCGGCAACATACCAGAAACCATTCCAATATTAACAAAAACATAAAAAAAGAATGTCATAGACAGGCTGCCCGCCAACAACCTTGAATATGTATCTTTAGTGTAAAACGCAATATACAAACCGCGACCAGTGATAAACACATACAATGCCAACAACATAATGACGCCAATAAAACCAAACTCTTCTGAAAAAACTGAAAAGATAAAATCGGTATGCCGCTCTGGAATAAATTCAAGCTGAGACTGACTGCCATTTAACCAACCTTTACCTTGTGCTCCGCCCGAACCAATCGCAATCATTGATTGAATGCTATGGTAACCTGCCCCTAAAGGATCAGACCATGGATCAAACAAAGTAAGAACTCTACGTTGTTGGTAAGGGTGTAATAATTGCCACAAGAACGGCGCCGCAATTCCAGTACAAACAATTAATACCCCAATGCTACGCCAAGCAAACCCTGCCATAAAAACAATGATAATACCCGACATCATTATCATTAAGGTCGTACCTAAATCAGGCTGCTTTAAAATCAATGCTGCGGGCACAAACAAGACACTAGCGGCGATCACTAAATTTTTCTTTGATGGCGGCAAAGAGCCTTTTGTAAACACCCAAGCCAACATCATTGGAACAGCAAGTTTCATGATTTCTGAAGGTTGAAAACGGATAATGCCAAGATCCAACCAACGAGTAGCTCCTTTACCTGTATAACCAATCACTAATACCAACATTAACAATACTAGCCCCAGACTAAAAATATACGGTGACCAGCGAAACCAACTATCAGGCCGTAACTGAGCGAAGCCAATCATAACGATAAAGGCGACCAACATTCTTAGCGACTGATTGACTAATAACTTAGAGTTTTCACCTCCAGCGCTATACAAGATAACCAAACTCGCCATACACAACAGCAATAACCCAAACAATAATGGCCAGTCAACTTTTATACGAAACATTTAGCCTGTTCCCGCTTCTGTAACTACTGCAGCATCTGCCGTTGGTGCCAATTCAGTTGCCTGGCTTTGAGGTTCATCTGGCACAACCGCTTCAATCAGTGTATTGGCATCTTCTCCAAGCAAGTAATAATCCATCACTTTGCGAGCTACAGGTGCAGCATTAGCGCTACCGCCACCGCCATTTTCAATCACTACAGACACTGCGATTTTAGGTTCTTCCACCGGCGCAAACGAAATAAACAACGCATGCTTTCTCTGGAACTCAGTCAATAGATCTTCATCATAACTAGCGCCTTGGGCAATATTAACCACCTGAGCAGTACCAGACTTGCCGGCAATACTGTATTTTGCATCTGAACCAATTGCGCGCGCAGTTCCCCTGGGGCCCTCTACCACTAGTCTCATACCTTCAATCACAGTGTCGTAGTGCTGTTCTCCCACAGTGACTGTATTTAAAATATTTCCGATCTGCGGAACCTCAACTCCATCAAAATGTTCAGCATTGTGACTCAAGCGGTTAACTAATCGCGGTTCAATTCTCTGCCCACGGTTAGCTAGTGTCGCCGTCATAACGCTGAGCTGGAGAGGTGTTGCCAATAAGAAACCCTGGCCAATGCCAGAAATCAATGTTTCGCCCGGATACCAGGGCTGATCATGAACTCGCCGCTTCCATTCTTGTGATGGCATTAAACCAGATGGTTCACCAATCAAGTCAATACCAGTTCGCTGCCCAAGACCAAATTTACTTAAAAAGTCGTGTAATTTATCAATCCCAAGCGTATTCGCTAATTGATAATAAAAGACATTACATGACTGCATAATCGAGTCAATCATATTCGTCGCGCCATGACCACCTTCGCGCCAACAGCGATATTTATGGCTGCTGCCCTTTAATTGATAATAGCCTGGACAAGTTATATGAGTGTCTTTATTCCAACCATCATTTAATCCAGCTAATGCAACCAAGCCCTTAATAGTTGATCCTGGCGCATACCGCCCATTTAAGGCTCGATTCAACAACGGACGCTGCAAGTCATCACGCAGAGCATTATAAGAGCGATGGTCAATACCATTTACAAACTTATTCGGGTCATAGACAGGGTTACTGACAAACGCTAAAACGTCACCGGTGCTAGGCTCAATAGCAATGACTGAGCCACGTCTACCATCTAAATACTCACGCGCTTTTACTTGTAAGTCAGCATCAATATTCAAATAAATATCATCACCCGAAACTGAAGGGTTGTTATCCAATACTCTAACGATTCGCCCGTGTGCATTTGTTTCTACTTGTTGAAAACCAACCTCCCCAAGTAAAACATCTTCGTATTTTGCTTCAATACCTAACTTTCCGATATATTCAGTGCCTTGATAGGCCTGACGGTCAATTTCATCGAGTTCCTGTTGATTGATTCTCCCTACATAACCAAGCACGTGCACTAATTCACCTGCATAAGGGTAGTGTCGCTGCAAACGTGCCTGCACATCTGCACCATTTAAGCGGTGTT
Source organism: Arenicella sp. (assembly GCA_023299895.1). The sequence continues at coordinate 2,582 of JALZWI010000248.1, forward strand.
GATTGACCACAAAACGAGCTACTTCTTCCTCGCTTAAGTTAACTTTTAATACTTGTTTTTCAAAATCAGGTCGCACCCTTATCTGACTTTTCAGTTTGCTGACTTCTGCTGGTGATATTTGAATTATTTTAGTCAGCTCGTCAAGTAAACTGTCTAAACTATTGACCTCGGACGGTAATATTTCTAGCGTGAAGACAGGGATATTCTCAGCTAAAACTTTGCCATTACGATCGTAGATTTGGCCACGTACTGGTGGCACAGGTACTAAGCGAACGCGGTTATCTTTCGATAAAACTTCAAAACGTTGAAAGCTATATACCTGCAAGTACCAAGTGCGTATTAATAATACGAGTGTCAACATTACCAAAAAGACAATCATGGCAATCAGGCGTGCGTGAATCAGGTTGGTTTCACGCAAATAATCTTTTAACTCAACTCGTTGCATTTTTGCTCATTAATAACAATTATCTAATACGAGCCTTACGCCGCAACTCGTGTAGTAAAATACTGATGAATGGCCAAACCAATATACAACCTAATATTGAATACCAATATTCAACAGTAATTGTAAAATCGCCAACCAGACCATACAGCCAACCTGTAATTAACTTTAATAGTGCCACAAACATGGCAACCACGATCGTTTGTTGCCAAATAGAAAGCACACTTAATTGTTGATTGGCTCGATTAACCACAAATGCCAGCGTCGCTAACCCCAACCCCTCGACACCAAACTCTCGTACAAATAAAACCTCCAAGAGAATCCCAATGATAAACCCAACGAATGGGCCGACTTTTTCAGGAGTGTACAATGCCCAATAAACAATGACTAAAGCAACCCAATCAGGCCAAAAATAAAATAACCACTGCGGCAACGGCACAATCATCAACGCTAAGGCAACTAAAGCCGAAAAAGCAACTGACCAAAATATTTTAAAACTTGAAGTGCGACTAGCTGACATTGTGATTCAGGTAAATTATTTTTATGTTTATAAACATAGCTTATAGACTAGTCTGACAGCGCTTCATTTAGGAGAGGTTTGCTTAAAAGCGGCTTGTTTTGTTCTGGTACTTGCTCAAGACTAGAACTCGACTCTTTATTAAGGTTTGCAAAATTCGATTTAGTACGCTGTTCTCGAGTTAATAATAAAACATGGTTTGAACGGTCTAGCTTGCCGATTGGTTCTGCCGTTACACGCATGAAAGCCTCATCTTGAATGATCTCCACATCGGTGATTGTTGCCACTGGGTAGCCATTAGGGAAGCGCCCACCCAGTCCTGAACTGAGCAACACATCACCTTTTTGTATATCTGAATTTTGGTTTAAATATGGCACCCTCAATGACGAAACACTACCAGTACCATAAACCACTGTTCGCAAACCAGTTCGTTGCACTTGCACTGGCATTGCATGCCCGGGGTCAGTAATTAACATTACTCCACTGTTAAATGGCATCGCTTCAGTAACTTGCCCGATCACACCTTGGTCATCGATTACAGCTTGTCCAGCATAAACACCATCACGAATACCTCGACCGACCAATACGCGATGATTATAAGGATCAATGCTGACATTAATTAATTCAGCCAAGGTGACTTTTTCATTGAGACGTTCTGATGCATCAAGCAAGGTTCGCAAATCTCTATTTTCATCTTGCAGAGTCCTTAACAACAAGGTTTCAGATTTAAGTTGAAAATACTCATTACGTAAATTTTCGTAAGCGATATCGATGCCTGGATCGGAGGATAAGGCACTTGTCAATAAACTTCCTAATGATGAAGGCACTGATGCCAGCACTTGGATAGGTGTAACGACTACGGCTAAGACATTGCGCAAGCCATCCAACCAGGTCGTCCGCGCATCAAAAATCAATAATCCCACAGACAAAAAGAAAATCAGTCCGTACTCTCGCCAACCTGAATTTTTACGAAATTGATTAGCCATGATTAATTTTATCGTAACAATGAATCAGATAGAGACCGACCCAATTGCTGGTTCACCCCGTTTTAATTCGTGCGATATTAAGATAGACACTTTATTCGTGAGCAAATACGTCACCAAGATTATCCATTTCTTCAAGCGCTCGGCCACAGCCACGCGCAACACACGTTAAAGGATCATCCGCGATTACCACTGGTAAACCCGTATCCTCCATTAAACGACGATCCATATCCCGCATCAAGGCACCACCACCAGCAATCACCATGCCTTTATCACCAATATCAGCACTGAGTTCAGGCGGCGTCTGTTCTAACGCCTGCTTAATCGTTTGTACAATTGACTCTAACGGGTCACTAATAGCTGAGTAAATCTCGCGACTGCTCAAGGTAACTGCCCGAGACAAGCCTTCCGCAATGTCCCGGCCTTTTACTTCCATCTCACGTTCTTCAGATTTATCCCAAGCAGTTGCTATAGCTTTTTTAACGCGCTCGGCACTGGCTTCACCAATGAGCAAGCCATGATTACGTCGTACGTGATTAATAATCGCTTCATCAAAAGTATCACCAGCAACTCGAAGCGAAGTGCTATACACCATACCGCCTAAAGACATAACACCAACCTCAGTGGTACCACCACCGATATCCAACACCATTGAACCGGTTGGTTCAGCAACGGGTAAATTCGCACCAATTGCGACTGCCATCGGCTCTTCAATCAAATACACTTCGCGAGCGCCTGCCCCATAGGCTGACTCTCGAATCGCACGTCGTTCAACTTGAGTTGACCCACATGGGACACAAATAATAATTCGTGGACTGCCCTGTAAAAATCGATTCTCTTGCACTTTTTTAATAAAGTGCTTAAGCATTTTCTCAGTGACATTAAAGTCAGCAATTACGCCATCCTTCATTGGACGGATTGCTTTAATTGAGCCTGGCGTTCGACCCAACATTTTTTTCGCTTCTGCGCCCACTGCTAAAATGCTTTTATTGTTTAAACCTCCGCCTGGGGCATAACGAATCGCCACCACAGAAGGTTCATTTAAAATGATACCCTTCTCGCGAACATAAATAAGTGTATTGGCGGTACCAAGGTCGATCGCTAGATCATTCGAAAAGAGTCCAAGAATTCTACGTAACATAATAATTAATTTGTAGGTGAAGAGTTATTTAAAGTTTCTATTAAAAACAAATATGGGGAATCAATATTAAAAATCAAAATCTGCGTAAAATTAAAGTCAACCCGACTAAATATAGGACATTTTTTGGCAATTGTTTGAAACTTTATAATTATTGTATTTAATCGGTGATTGTACAACGTAAAGCGGCCTTACGCTATTCAACAAAACCGCTATCTGTGGTAATTTCATGGTTTATTCAACCTTTTCATTCATGTTGTTAAACAAAGGCTCAACTTTGTCAAAAAAAGTCATTGTGAGCACAATTAAAAACTCAAAATCATGTCGCTAAATAATAAAACCGTCCACGATATTGCGCGCCTCGCAAGACTCGAAATTGAATCAACTGAGGTCGAAAAATATCGCCAAGAACTGTCCAATATTTTGGACCTTGTTGCCCAAATGGAAGCCGTTGATACAACCGACATCAAGCCGATGACACACCCCTTTGATGCAACCCTACGACTACGCCCTGATGTCGTTAGCGAAGACAACCAACGTGATAAATTTCAAAGTATCGCGCCAAGCACCGAAGATGGATTGTATTTGGTACCTAAAGTGATTGACTGAGACCTTAACAAGGCTTAATACAACAACCTAATTTTTAGACTTTTTATAACGCACTCTCAAGACAATCTCTGTGTGCAGGAATTAAATTTAGTGACTATAACTACCTTATCCCAGCTGTCAGCGGATTTATCTGCTGGCAAAGTTTCCAGCGTCGAACTGACACAGGACTACCTAGCTCGAATCGATCAATCCAAGCACAATGCTTTTATTAGCTGCGATGCAGATTTCGCTGTTGAGCAAGCAAAAAAAGCAGACAGAAAAAGAACCAATGGCGACCCATCACCCTTGCTTGGAGTGCCTATTGCACAAAAAGATATTTTTTGTATCGATGGTACACAAACCACCTGTGGTTCAAAAATTTTAGAAAATTTTATTGCACCTTACACCGCAACAGTCATCGACAATATGCAATCCAATGGTATTGTAAGCCTCGGCAAAACCAATATGGATGAGTTTGCAATGGGCTCATCCAACGAGACTTCGTACTATGGAAATGTACTCAACCCGTGGGGTGAAAACCTTGTTCCTGGTGGCAGTTCTGGTGGTTCCGCAGCAGCAGTATCAGCGCAATTAGCGCCCGCCGCTACGGGGACAGACACCGGCGGTTCAATTCGACAACCAGCAGCCTTCTGCGGTTTAACTGGTATCAAACCAAGCTATGGCAGATGCTCGCGATACGGCATGATCGCATTCGCTTCGTCTCTTGACCAAGCCGGCCCTATGACGCACACAGCTGAAGACGCTGCATTATTGCTTAATACCATGGCCGGGTTTGATGCAAAAGACTCAACATCTCTAGACGTTGAAGCTGAAGACTTTACACGCTCTTTAGACGACTCATTGAAAGGCTTAAGAATTGGTTTGCCGAAAGAGTTTTTTGGTGAAGGCCTTAATAATGAAATTGCTACCTTAATTGAAGCCGCAATTAAACAATATGAAAACTTAGGTGCTACGGTTAAAGAAGTATCACTACCCAATAGCCACTTAGCATTACCCAGCTACTATGTAATTGCACCCGCTGAGGCTTCATCTAATTTGTCTCGTTTTGATGGCGTTCGTTACGGCTTTCGTGCTGATGAATATTCTGACCTAGCCGATATGTATAGCAAAACTCGTTCGCAGGGTTTTGGTGATGAAGTTAAACGCCGAATCATGATCGGCGCCTATGCACTGTCATCTGGTTATTATGATGCTTACTATTCTCAAGCACAAAAATTACGCCGTTTAATCTCTAATGATTTTGATGCCGTCTTTAAAGAGTGTGATGTGCTCATGGGGCCAACCACACCAAGCACCGCTTTTACACAAGGCAGCCGAACCGATGATCCAATTTCAATGTATTTAAATGATATCTACACCATTCCTGCTAACTTAGCAGGCTTACCTGCAGGCTCAATCCAAGCAGGCCTAACCAGCGAAGGTCTACCTGCAGGTTTGCATTTGATTACCCCTTATTTACAAGAAGCAAAGCTACTTAATATTGCGCACCAATTTCAACAAGTGACTGATTGGCATACCAAAGTCGCGCCAAGCATCGCTCAGGGAGGTCAATAATGTTTACTTGGGATCAACGCTGGGAAGTAGTGATTGGGTTAGAAGTCCACACGCAACTTAAAACCAATAGCAAAATATTTTCAGGCAGTTCAATAGCCTACGGTGCTGAACCTAACACCCAAGCGAGTGCGGTTGATATCGCCCTACCCGGCGTTCTCCCTGTTATGAATATGGAGGCCGCCCGCTTAGCCGTTAAGTTTGGTTTAGCCATTGACGCTCAAATAAACATGGTTAATGTGTTTGCACGTAAAAATTATTTTTACCCTGATTTGCCCAAAGGCTACCAAATTTCACAAATGGAATTACCCATCGTTGG
>JALZWI010000249.1 GCA_023299895.1 Arenicella sp.
TATTTATGACTTTAGATAACCGTGCTGAAAATGTATTAAAAACCCTGGTCGAGACCTATATCGTCCAAGGTCAGCCTGTCGGTTCTAGTACCTTGGCTAAATTGCCTACGTTAGGGGTGAGTGCTGCGACAGTCCGCAATGTAATGTCTGATTTGGAAAGGTTGGGTTTAATTACCGCGCCTCACACATCGGCAGGGCGCATACCGACTTCACAGGGCTATCGCCTATTTGTTGACAGTTTAGTGAGGGCCTCAACGTTAACGCATAAAGCCATCAGTGACTTATCGGATAAGTTTTCAAATGAAACTGATCCTGAAGCCTTGTTAGCCCATGCTTCTGATGTATTGTCGGACTTAACTCAATTTGCGGGTGTGGTGGTTTTACCAAATCATTCGGCCGCACGCTTTCATCAGCTTGAGTTTTTGCCTTTGTCTGAATCTCGTATTTTAGCCATTTTGGTCACGCAAGATGGCCGTGTTCAAAATCGTGTTTTACCAGTCGCGCAAGAATTTAAAGAAAGCGAATTAGTCGAGGCGGCTAATTTTTTTAATGCCCGTTATAAAGGTAGCACCTTAGAGGAAGTCCGGCGTAAATTGATTACGGACATGCAGAAAGACAATGATGAAATGCACCGTATTAATCAGGCCGCGATGGTTGCTGCCAATGCGGTGATCAGCGAAGAAGATGCAAACTCGAATAACGGTGTAGTAGTCAGCGGTGAGCAAAAATTGCTCGATGTCCCCGATTTGTGTCAAATTGAGACATTGCAAAAACTATTTGATGCATTTAAAACTAAACGAGATTTATTGGATTTATTAGATCGCAGCATGAAAGCTGATGGCATTAGCGTTTTCATCGGCGAAGAATCAGGCTTCAGTGCCTTGGGCGAATGCAGTGTCATCGCGAGCCCGTATGAAGTAGAAGGCAATGTGATTGGAACTTTAGGTGTTATCGGCCCGACACGGATGGCCTACAGTGATGTTATTTCAGTGGTAGATATAACCGCCAAGCTATTAGGACAAGCACTCAGTAATAGTAAGCATTCTTAGACGTGAAACAGACTCTACAAGTTGGGGGAGGCGTAAAGAAAGTTCTGTATGCAATGCAGACCATCAAAAAAGTTGGCCTGTTAAATTCAAAAAAAGCACTGACTTCGCACAATACTTGTAAAGCGTGCGGGCTCGGTATGGGTGGCCAGCTCGGTGGCATGACTAACGAGCAAGGCGACTTCCCAGCCGTATGTAATAAAAGTGTACAAGCTCAATTGACTGACATTCAAGCACCGATTCCGAATGAAATATTCGATTATAACTTAGACGACTTTAGACAACTCTCGGCTCATGAATTGGAACATCTCGGTCGTTTAGGCCAGCCGGTCTACAAAGCCAAAGACACAAATAAATTCAAGGTGGTTGATTGGGACTGGGCGATTGATCATGCTAGTCAACGTTTCAAGGCAAGCAATGCCGAACAAAGCTTCTTTTATAGTTCTGGACGCTCCTCAAATGAAGCCGCTTTTGTTTTACAACTGTTCGCGCGTTTGTATGGTACTAATAACGTTAATAATTGCTCCTATTATTGCCATCAAGCCACCAGTATTGGTCTAGGTTCAACTATTGGGTCGGGTACAGCGACCGTTGAATTGGCTGATCTGGATGGTTGCGATTTAATCTTTTTAATTGGCGCTAATCCAGCTTCTAACCATCCGCGCTTTATCTACAAGCTAAAAGCCTGCCGTGAGCGCGGCGGGCAAGTTGTGGTGATTAATCCTGCCAAAGAACCGGGCCTAGTCAAATTTGCCGTACCTAAAAGTCCTAAGTCATTATTAACAGGTGGGTCTGAAATTGCGTCGCATTATTTGCAACCGAAGATCGGAAGTGACGTTACCTTATTTAAAGGAATTGCTAAACATTTAATTGAAAATAACAATGAAAATCAATTATTTATAGAGAGATTCTCAAGCGGTTATACTGATTTTTCGAAGGATGTTCAAGCACTTGAATGGTCTAAAATTGAAACCGTAACAGGACTAGCACAAACTGAGATTGAAGCTGTAGCCAAGGTCTATGGTAAATCTGAGAACACTATTTTTTCCTGGGGCATGGGCATGACTCATCATCAGCATGGGGTTGAAAATGTCGAATATATTGCTAACCTAGCGCTATTACGAGGCATGATAGGGCGACCACATGCTGGGTTATTACCTCTGCGTGGGCACAGCAATGTACAGGGTATTGGCACGATCGGCGTTAAACCGGTACTTGTGCAAGAGATTATCGAGCGTATGGAGTTTGAGCTAGGTGTAACTTTAGTTGACGCGACAGAATCACCTGGCATGGACACATTGGCCTGTTTAGAAGCGGCTGACCGTGGGAAGATGGCCAACGCATTAATTATGGGAGGGAATCTCTTACAAGCAACGCCAAATACGATTTGGGCAACAAAGGCCTTAGATAAAATCGATTTTAAATGCTATCTCACAACCACACTCAACCAAGGTCATATCAATGCTTGTGATAACAGTGAAGTATTAATACTGCCAGTGACTGCTCGAGATGAAGAGCCGCAATCAACCACACAAGAGTCGATGTTTAACTATGTGCGACTCAGTGATGGTGGGATTACGCGAATTGCTAATGCGCGATCAGAAGTCGCTATCCTTGCTGAGTTAGCCCACAGGATCATCGGGTCAGAGCAGTTGAATTTTAATGAATTCAAGTCTCATAGTAATATACGTAAAGCCATTGCGGCGATTATTCCAGGTATGCAGGAGATCGCCGATATTGATGTGGCTCGCCGAGAATTTCATATTAACAATCGATTGATGCACACCCCGAAGTTTAATCGACCTAATGGCAAAGCTTGCTTTGTAACCCATGCAACTCGCTTTGATAAAATCAATGATAAATTTCCAATGCAATTAATGAGTGTGCGCAGTGAAGGGCAGTTTAATTCGGTTATCTACGAAGAAAAGGACAGTTATCGAGGAGTGGATCAGCGTTGGTCGATTATGATGAATGCGCAAGATATGGTCGAGCAAGGTATTCTTGCTGGTGACAAGGTAGACATTTTCTCTCAACATGGCGAGATGCTCGAAGTGCGCGTTTATCAATTCGATTTGCCTGCTGGTAATGTTATGGCGTATTACCCTGAAGCTAATATTTTGATTGGTTTGGAGCGAGACGCTCGCAGTCAGACTCCTTCGTTCAAATCAGTGGCTGTCAGCATCATGAAATAAACGTTCTTTAATTATATAGCCTTGGCTATCAGCATAATTAGCGAGTAGAATGACTAAATAACTTACAGAATGACTAATAACTCGTCATTTTAATCTTCTAAGGAGCAAGCATGACACCACAATTCGATATCATCGTTTATGGCGCAACGGGTTTTACAGGCCGTTTAATCGCAGAATATTTAAGTCAAACCTATGGTAATGGCGATTCTCTATCGTGGGCGATGGCAGGCCGTAGCCAGTCTAAACTCGAGGAAGTTAGAGATTTAATCGGCGCACCCGCAGATACGCCCTTGGTTGTTGCGGATTCTTCTGATATCGAGTCGATGTCTTTTATGGTGGCAAAAACCAAATTAGTGATTAGCACCGTTGGCCCCTATCAGCTGTATGGTGCCAATTTAGTTGAAGCTTGCGCGAATGCCGGGACTGACTATGTTGATTTATGCGGAGAAGCTGTGTGGATGCGACAAATGATTGATGCGCATGAAGATGCAGCCAAGACGTCTGGTGCAAGGATTGTCTTTTCCTGTGGTTTTGATTCGATTCCATCTGACTTAGGTGTTTATATGTTGCAAAAGTTGGCGATCGAAAAAACGGGTGCGCCATGCAAGGCTATTAATGGCCGAGTGCGAGCGATGCAAGGGACTTTTTCAGGTGGTACCGCTGCCAGTATTAAAGTGTCGTTTGCTGCGGCTAAAAAAGATCCTGCAATTTATGCATTAGCGATTGATGATTATTCTTTAGTACCGGCATCTCAAACACTGAATATAACCAGAGTTGACCAGCCCAAAGGGGATGAGGTTGTTTATGATGAAAACTTGGGTGCTTGGTTGGCGCCGTTTATTATGGCAACGATCAATACACGTAATGTTCATCGCAGTAATTTTTTATTAGGTCATCAATACGGTACTGATTTTACCTATGATGAGATGATGATGACAGGCCCTGGTGATAAGGGTGAAGAGATGGCAAAATTTATTGCATCGAGTACTCGAATGACCGACGAAGGTGGTCCAAAGCCAGGAGAAGGCCCGAGCAAAGAAGAACGCGAAGCAGGATTCTTTGATATTTTGTATATCGGAACTGTCGAAGACGGTGGTACTCTTAAAGTCAGTGTTAAAGGAGATCGCGACCCAGGCTACGGTTCTACCAGTAAAATGCTCTCTGAATCAGGTATTTGTTTAATAGATGAGGCAACAGACTTACCCGGTGGTATTTGGACAACAGCACCTGCCATGGGCGATAAATTGATTGCGCGACTGCAAGACAAGGCTGGGTTGACGTTTACCGTTGAGTAATTGAAATACTTGTAAGTTATTTAAGCGCATTATTGTCTATAGCATGTGATTTGATGAAATTTATCTTTTACAAACAATAATGACTAATATTTTAGGGCTATGTATATTTTTTTAGATAAACATAAATAGATTTTCCTC
>JALZWI010000250.1 GCA_023299895.1 Arenicella sp.
CGGTGGATTTTACGCCGTACATAAAGAGCGTCCATTTTATAATGACTTGGTCAGCTTTATGACCTCTGGGCCGGTACAAGTGCAAGCCTTAGAGGGTGAGAATGCCATTGCAGCACATCGTGATGTGATGGGTGCAACAAATCCATCCGAAGCAGCACCGGGTACAATACGTGCTGACTTTGCCGACAGTATTGATGAAAATGCGGTACACGGATCGGATGCGCCTGAAACAGCTGCAGTTGAAATAGCCTTCTTTTTCGGTGAAGACGGCGTTTGTCCTCGCACTCGATAAACGTGTATTGGTCGACTTTTTAGTATGCAAACTCAAGCTAATTTGATGGGCTTTGATCGCCAATCGATGGAAAAATATTTTCATGAGCTTGGTGAAAAGTCATTTCGTGCCACACAAGTCATGAAATGGATTCATCAAGTTGGCGTGCGTGACTTTACTCAAATGACTAATTTAAGTAAGTCATTACGCGAACAATTGAGTCAGCAAGCAGTGATAAGCGTGCCAGAAATTATGTCGGACAACCTCTCAGAAGATGGTACACGCAAGTGGCTACTTAAAGTGCCAGGTAAAAGTGCGATTGAAATGGTATTTATTCCTGAGGATTCGCGCGGCACTTTATGTGTTTCATCGCAAGTTGGTTGCACGTTGAATTGCTCTTTTTGCGCAACGGGTAAGCAGGGTTATAATCGTGACTTGACGACTGCTGAAATTATTGCGCAAGTTTGGCTAGCGAAACATTTATTAGCTGAGCAATATCAAACAGATCAACGTATTGTGTCGAATGTCGTGATGATGGGGATGGGCGAACCATTGATGAATTTTGACAATGTCGTCTCTGCTATGCACATTATGCAAGACGATTTTTGTTTTGGATTGTCTAAGCGCCGCGTTACTTTAAGTACAGCGGGTGTGGTGCCGATGATTGATAAACTCAAAGAAGAGTGTCCGGTCAGTTTGGCTGTTTCATTGCATGCACCTAACGATGAGTTGCGTAATGAACTGGTGCCTCTTAATAAAAAGTACCCAATTAAACAATTGCTCGATGCTTGTAACCGTTATGTGGCGGACTCTCCTCGTTCACGAGTTACGTTTGAGTATGTGATGCTGCAGGGCATAAATGATGAGCTTGAGCATGCTCATCAACTTGCTGAGTTAATGCAGATTGTGCCGGGAAAAGTTAACTTAATTCCATTCAATAGCTTTGAGGGAATTGATTATTTACGTTCTTCAAACTCTAGAATTAATCGTTTTCGTGATATTTTGCATGATAATGGCGTGATTGCGACCGTTAGACGTACGCGTGGTGATGATATTGAGGCTGCGTGTGGGCAGTTAGCAGGTGATGTAATGGATCGTACCCGTCGTGCGGAAAAATTTAAACAAAAGCAGGCTGAAAAAATACAATGACCACTATGCAGCGATTAAAGCAGCAATTAAGAATAGAGAAATTTGATTTGAACTTGTGCAAAATATTAGCTCTAATGGTCATTGTGCTGCTGAGTGCTTGTGTTACCAGTCAATCTACGGGTAGTGCAGCCAATCGACCCGTTACTGACAGAGCAATGGTGCATGCTAAGCTGGCGCATGGATATTTGAAGCAAAAGCAATATGCAGTAGCAAAAGAGGAATTGGATGATGCGCTTGATATCAACCCTAATCATTCTGAAAGTAATTATGTAATGGCACTGTTGATGCTTGAACTAAAACAGTACGAAGAAACTGAGAAATATTTTACTCATGCAGTAAAAGCTGATAATACAAACTCTGAGGCTGCACATGATTTTGGCACGTATTTATGTCAGACCGGTCGTGAACGTGAAGCTATAGGTTATTTTGATATAGCCACTTCGAATCCTTTGTTTCAACAATCTCAGCTAAGCTATATGCGGGCAGGAGAGTGCTTGGCTCGAATCGACGACCCAGCCGCTGAAAATTATCTACAACGAGCGTTAGCTATTAATCCTCGACTTGGACCGGCTTTGTATCGTTTGGCACTGCTAAAGTATGATGGACAAGAATATCTTTCTGCGAGGGCTTATATTCAACGCTATATTGCCATTAACAAACCGCAACCTGCATCACTTCTGTTGGCTTATAAAATAGAATCTAAACTGGGCGCGGCTGATTTTGCCAGTGAATATCGTCAAAAATTGTTAGAGGATTTTTCTGGGTCTGAACAAGCGAGAGAGATTCGGCAAGAGTCATCAAAGGTTCGTTAGTAGAGCTACAAACTATAATTTTAATGGTGTCTGACTGACACACAATCTGGGGAGCCAAACTCGTTGGGCTTTTGGATTGATAGAGGTATTTTGATGGAAGATAAAGATATACAACTTAAAGATACTTTTGAACTTCCTGTGCAGCAGGGAAGCGGAAGTATTTTAGCGGTTGAACGAAAAAAACAAAATAAAACTGCACAAGAGATAGCTAGCGAGTTAAATTTGTCTGTGTCTCAAATTCGTACTATTGAATTAGACCAGACGGATGGTTTGCCAGAACCAACCTATGTACGTGGCTATATTCGCTCTTATGCAAATTTATTAGGGCTTGATCCCGACCAGGTTTTAAAAAATTATCTAAACCCAAATTGGCAAAAATCATCAAGATTGGATGAAATGCCAAGAGGGATTGGTAGTGCAGAAGAACGTCCGAGCAACGGTGGTTCGAAGTCACGCTTATTCGGAGTGTTGTTGTTACTTGCCGCTATTGGCGGATTTTTATGGTATTCAGGCTATCTCGACAGTCTAATTGGCTCTGACTCAAGCCTTGGCATTGTTACTACGCCAGTAGCGAGCACTGAACCTGCTAGCGATAATCTTGTTAATACTGCTGACGTTGATTTAACAGCATCAGTAGCAACCGAACAGTTTGATGAAATAGCTGTAGATACGAATGAAGAGCCATTGCAAGCCAACGCAGAAAGTGAACTTGTTTTAACGTTTACGCAAACATCATGGGTTGATATTCGTGACAGCGCTGACAATAGATTAGCCTATAAAAGTTATGTTACCGGTGAAGAGTTGATTGTCTCCAATGAAGGACCAATGAGTGTATTTATTGGTAATGCTGAAGGCGTGGCCATTCAATATAACGGTGCAGTCCTTGATATTGAACAATATCGTGAAGGTGTTTATGCAAAGTTTGTCGTTAACGATGACTAAATAGATTTTTGACTTTATTTGTAAATTCGATGAGCGCAAAAAAAAATCAAATTAAAGCCATTCGTGGCATGAACGATATTTTACCTGTGGATACTGCTGTTTGGATGGCAGTGGAGCAGGTGTGTGCATCTGTGCTTGCCAATCATAATTATCAGCAAATTCGTACTCCTATGGTTGAAAGTACCCATTTGTTTACCCGCTCAATCGGGGCTGAAACTGATATTGTGTCAAGAGAGATGTATACCTTTGAGGACCGTAATGGCGACAGCCTGACGCTACGACCCGAAGGCACTGCAAGCTGTGTAAGAGCGGGTATAGAAAACGGTTTGTTTTATAACCAGTTACAGCGTTTATGGTACATCGGGCCGATGTTTCGGCATGAACGCCCACAGAAAGGCCGTTACCGTCAATTTCATCAAATTGGCGTTGAGAGTTATGGTTGGCCGACACCTGATATTGAAGCTGAAATTATTTCAATGTCGGCACAAATATTTGCCCGATTGGGTTTAAAAAAGACACACTTACAAATTAATAGTTTGGGTGACAAGCAAACTCGTAGTCAATATCGTGAGGCGTTAGTTAGTTATTTAGCGGAATACGTTGATCAGTTAGATGATGACAGTCAGCGCAGATTGACGACTAATCCGCTACGCATCTTAGATAGTAAAAATGCGCAAGTACAAGACTTGTTGAAAGACGCGCCGAGCATCATTGATTTTTTGAGTGAGGATTCCGCTAATGATTTCACTCAACTGCAAGCTTATTTGAGTCAATTAGGAATAGAGTTCTCAGTTAATCCACGACTGGTTCGTGGTTTGGATTACTACAACAACACTGTTTTTGAGTGGGTAAATGAAGATTTTGGTGCGCAATCTACAGTGTGTGCTGGAGGTCGCTATGACAGCATGGTTGAGCAACTGGGTGGTGCTGCAACACCAGGTGTCGGTTTTGGAATGGGGCTTGAGCGATTAGTTCAGATTTTGCAAGAGCAGGAGGCGGATGTCTCTAAAACCAGTAATAGACCAGATGTTTTTTTGATTTCTGTTGGTGCTAAAGCACGTGCTCAGGCCCTAGTGTTACAGCGATGTTTGACTAATGAATCAGTGAAGGTGGCTCTTTATTGCGGTGAAGGGAGTATTAAAAATCAGTTTAAACGGGCAGATAAAAGCGGCGCTTTATTAGCCTTAATTATAGGTGAAGAGGAGGCTGCCCAAGGTCAGGTGGCTGTTAAAATGCTAGTTCGGCATGAGACAAGCCAAGAACAACAACAAACTATTGATCAAAAGCAAGCCCTGAACTGGGTGACTAATCTTTTAGAATCGCTATAATGCTCGCACTGTATTGCACAAGCTAAGTTGAGTGACCTAAATTTTAGCTCATTCAAAACATGAGACTGAAGGCATTACGTCGATTAACAACGACTTTTTTATATAAAAAGTTACAACCAAATATGAATTAAAATGGCAGACGATATTTTATTAACCCCTGAAGAGCAGGACGAAAAAGCCAGAAAATGGTTTAAAGAGAATGGCTTGTCCCTAGCGATTGGCATTGCTCTTGGCTTGGGTGCAATTCTAGGTTACAACCAATATAAAGCAAAAATACAAACAGATGCAGAGGGTGCTTCGTTGTTGTACAGTAATATCGTAGAACGAGTATCAGCGTCTAGTATTGTTGATATTGCTGCTGATGTGGCTACTTTAAAAGCGAATTATCCTAGCAGCCCTTATGCAGCAAAGGCTGTCATGGTTAATGCGGCGCAATTAGCAAAAAGTGATATGCAAGCTGCGATTAACGAATATCAATGGGCGAGTGATCATGCTGATGAATTGGGCGTACAACATGCCGCACGAATTCGTCAGGCTAAATTGTATTTGGCAATGAATGATATAGATACGGCTACTCGTTTAGCCTCTCAACAACCTTACGATAACTTTGCTTCGCATTACCTTGAGATTTTAGGCGACATTGCGGTTAAGCAAACTAAGCTTGCACAAGCCTATGATTATTATCTACAGGCTAACGAGCAGCTTCTCGCTAGTGATGCATCCTATGCTAGTGTGTTGAATTTAAAAATGGCGCCGCTTCCTAAACCGGAATCTAAACCGGAACCTAAACCTGCTGACGCAGACCCAGAATAGAAAATATTGGCCTGAATACAGTAAGCCACGTTAATTAATAATTGGTTTTTATGAACATGAAAATACTTCGTTTTACATTAGTGATGCTTATGTTAGTTGGCTTATCGGCTTGTGGTTCAGCCTCTAAAGATAGTGGTTATTTCGAGGTTGAAGAGCCTGCAAAAAAACCGTCTGTAAAGAACCAAACTAAGCTGGTTAATAACTGGCGTGTGAAGCTTGGTAATAAAATTGATGAAGGTGATGCTATTTTATCGCCAGCATTATCTGGTGCGTATATTTACGCAGCTGCCACAAACGGCCGTATTGTTAAGATTGATGTAAACACCGGTAAGCGTGTATGGCGAACTGAGTTAGAAGACGTAGCAATTTCAGCGGGCGTTAGTGTTGGTTCAGGCTTAGTTTTGGCAGGCACAGATCAAGGACTTGTCTATGCGCTTAATGTTGAGGATGGTTCGATTAATTGGACAGCTCAGCTTAGCACTGAAATTCTTGCTAGTCCGGTGATTGGTGATGACATCGTGGTTGCCCGCAGTAGTGATGGAAGAGTCTATGGTATCGACCCATATCAAGGTGAAATTATTTGGACTATAAGCCGAGAATTACCACCATTAACATTACGTGGAGAATCTAAACCCCTTATTGTTCAAGGTGTCGTTATTGCAGGTTTCCCTGACGGTACTTTAGCTGCAATTGAAGCTATTAATGGACGTGCTTTATGGGATTTTCCGATTTCTTTTCCAAGCGGTAATAACGAGATTGATCGTCTTGCAGATATAGATACAACACCTTTATTAGTCGGTAATTATGTTTATATTACTTCTTATCAAGAAGTAACTCATGCACTAAACATTGTGGAACAACGTATTGAGTGGAGTGCTGATGTGTCATCGACATACTCATTTTCTTATGATGCTGCTCATTTATATGTAAGTGACAATAAAGGCGTTGTACATCAATTGGATCGAAGCACTGGTGAAAATATGTGGTCACAAGAAGGCTTGCGCTTGCGTAACATCAGCGCACCTATTTCTATCGGACCATATGTCATTGTTGGTGATGGCGGTGGCAGTTTGTATGTTATGAATAAAGTCGATGGCAGCTATGTTGGTAAACATAACCTAGGTGCAACTACCGTTATTGGAGAGCCAATCGTTGATGGTGATATTATTTATTTCATGGAAAGTGACGGCGAATTACATTCTATTAGTATTGTTCCTAAAACCAGTTAATTTCTGCAGAACGAATCAAACCATCGTTAAAAGAGACCTTGTGTTAACTGCTAAGCTAGATTATGACAACCTTGGAAAATAACTATCAAGAGCCGGATGCTTTTTACCAAATTGAACCACCAAAACCAATTATCTCAATTGTTGGTAGGCCAAATGTAGGCAAATCGACACTTTATAATCGAATTACACGTAGTCGTGACGCAATTGTGGATGATCGACCTGGGGTGACTCGTGATCGTATGGTTGGTGTTGGCCGGGGCGCGAGTAAACCATATTGGATTGTTGATACTGGTGGAATTGAATCGGATAATGAAGAAATTCATGAGCTGATGCGCTTTCAAGTTGATCAAGCCTTGCAAGACAGTGATGCCGTTATTTTCATCGTCGATGGTCGTGATGGCGCCACACCTGTTGATATTGAAATAGCAGAACAATTACGTCGTAACCCAAATATCAATATTTATTTGTCGGTTAATAAAGTTGAAGGTCTACAGAAAGATGCCATTGAAGCTGAATTTTTTAGATTAGGTTTACCCAATATCTATTCTATTTCAGGTAAAAACGGTGATGGTGTAAAAAAGCTGATCGAACTTATTCTGACTGAGACACAAGGTAAGCAAGACGCGCAAGGCAGTGATTATGAAATACCCTCTGGTGTTGCTAAGTTAGCCATTATAGGTCGCCCCAATGTTGGAAAATCAACACTGGTAAACAGTTTAGTGGGTGAAGAACGAGTAGTGGTCTATGATATGCCAGGTACCACACGTGACAGTATTCATGTGCCATTTAAAGTAGGAGATAAAGAATACGTTTTAATTGATACGGCGGGTATGCGCAAAAAATCACGTATTGATGATCGTGTTGAGCGTTTTTCGGTAATGAAAACTTTACGCGCGGTTGAATTAGCGCAGGTCGTGGCAATTGTGCTGGATGCACGTGACGGCATTGTTGACCAAGATAACCGTTTACTTAATCTTGTATTTAATAGTGGTCGCTCGCTAATGATATTGATTAATAAGTGGGATGGTATGAGTCAATATGATCGTGATCAAATTAAAGCTCAGATAGACCGTAAGTTCAGTCATATGGGTAATATTCCAATTGAATTTATTTCAGCTAAGTTTGGTAAAGGCATCAAAAAAATTATGCCCCTAATCGATAAACTTTATGTTTCTGGAATGACTGAAATGGGGACAGGCCGAATCAACCGAATACTCGAAGACGCTCAGGAAAGGCGTAATCCACCGATGATTGGTAATTATCGAATTAAATTAAAATATGGGCATCAAGGTGGTATGAATCCGCCACATGTGATCATTCATGGTAATCAGTTAGACAAGGTGCCCTTAACGTATCAGCGCTACTTATCTAATACCTTTGAAAAAGAATTTAATATGATCGGTACCAAAGTGAAACTGACTTTCAAAACGTCAGAAAACCCATACTTTGATCAAGACGCCAAAACTTCTCGTAAAAGCAAAGACCATGTTAAGTACCGTGGTCGTAAAAAGAGTCAATAAATTAGTCAGCAGCTAACTGTTTGATTTGTTCGATGACTAAATTAGTTTGTCGCCATGGTAAGAAGTGACCTTCCTCATCGAGTTCAATTATTGAGACTTGTTTAAAGTTAGAGGGCCACTGCCTTGATACAAATTCTGTGTTTTTAGGTGAGACGAGCGTGTCCTTCATTCCTTGTATGATAATTACATCGTTATTAAGTTGAGTGGCGTTGATTTGTTTGTCCATCTTTAGCAGTTCACTTCTTAAAGGCATAATTTCATTGTTCGAAGCTCTTAATTTTTCTGAAATTAACCACTTAATTAAATAGTTATTAGCAACATGGTTATACCACCTCGGTTTGCCTAATTTTGGATCTAGTGTGCCTGCCAATAATAATAATGCACGAACAGAATTCGGCGACTTTAGAGCAAGTTCGGGTGCTATTGATGCACCAAGAGAGTGACCTACGATAATCCATTTTTTATTTGGGTAATGCTGCATTATTAGCTGGATTGCATTAGCTTGATTATCAAAGCTGAACCTACTCTGTTCGCTTGATAAGCCCCAGCCAAGACGATCGACCGACACCATGAAAAATTGCCTCTGTAATTCTTTATTATTTAAATAGCCAGCAAAAGCTGACCAACTTCCCGGTGTGCCATGAATAAATAATATACCCTGGTTTTTTACGTCACCAGAATGTCCATAGTGCATTGTGTAGTCATCATTACTGATTGAATTAAAACTGATGTCTTCTATATGAATGTCGCGTTTAGCAGGTCCACCACAGCTCATGCAGCTAAGGCAGATAACAAAGAATAGTATGTAGCGAAGGCTACAGTTTTGTAAGAATGATTGGGTTGACATAGGCGCCATTAAGTACAGTTTGCCAAATTAGTGTGCGTGGTTGAGAATTAGTATTACTGTCGGAGTATACTTTCCCTAAGACCGCCCCAGCCTGAACACCATTACCTACTTTGATAGTTAAATCTGTTACGCCCGAAAGTACGCTGTATAGACCTCGACCGTGATCTAGAAATAAGATGCAATTCTTTTTATTGTTGTATTCATTGGGATCACTTTCGATGATGTGAGAGACAATTGCATCCTGAGGAGACGTTACTGGGATTACTTCGGTCGTTGTCAGTGAAATAAAATTTCGTGCATCAACATTGTCAGTTAAGGGGTTTGTATTAATGTGGCCAAAATAATCTGCCCATTGTCCTGATGCTGGATAACTTAATGGCAGTGCGGGCTGATTAGTGTTGTTGAAACTGATATCGCTAAAAATATCGTGATACAACGCGCTAACTTGGGTGTCAGTAGCAGAGTTGATAAAGCGCGCAATTTTGTGTCCAACCTCGAATTTTTCACTGTATGCATTGCTGTCTTCGGATTGGCGTTTAATATAAAGTAAATATTCGCCAGGTATTGTTGTTAAATCGATTCCAACTAACACTCGCCAGCTCGTGCCTTGATCTAAAACTGTTACATCTTTTGTTCCATATTTAACATCAGGTAAATTGGTGCTCTGTTTAGCGATTTCCAA
Organism: Arenicella sp.; assembly: GCA_023299895.1. The sequence continues at coordinate 9,594 of JALZWI010000250.1, forward strand.
GTCGATAATTCCGCCGGGATGGTTATCGTATTGTGCCATAAGTTGCGAAGGCGAAGCCGAGCTGGCTAAGATGAAAAACGATATAAAACCCCTGAAATAATGCATAGATTAACTGTCGCTACTCATAATAATTGCGTCTACCGTGCATTGTAATGTGCCGGACTTTAATTGGACCTCAATTGGCTCTTGAGTCGCTAGTTGAGCTGTATCGCGTATGATTACATTGTCTTGGTTGCGGGTAATTGAAAAGCCTCTATCAAGAGTCGCTAAAGGACTAACAGCATGTAATGTTTGGCTAAAGGCGATGAAATGTTGTTCAGAAGATTTAAGTTTTTGTCGTTGAGCAAGTAATAGTCGGTTAATCAAGGTTTGATTTGTCTGTTGTAAGCGGCTAATTTTTTTGTTGGGTGATTGAGCGATTAGACGATGCTGAAACTGCCCCGATTTAGCGATCCGTTGTTTTAAATTAAGTCGAACTGTACGCATTAGGGTGTCATTTTTTGCAACTAAGCGTTCTCGCTTTAACGCTAACTGACGTTGCGGGTGTACTAATTGTCGAAAACTGCGATCAACATTTTGAGCATGATGTTGTATGTATCGATTACTACTGTTGGATAAACGAAACCATAAGCTGTTTAATTGATTTAATAGTTGATTACTGTCGGGACTTAATATTTCAGCAGCGGCGGTAGGCGTTGGAGTCCGTTGATCAGCAACTAAGTCAGCAATCGTGATATCTACTTCATGGCCAACACCGCTCACAATTGGAATGGGGCAATTGTATATTTCATTTGCTAAGCCCTCATCGTTATAACACCAAAGATCTTCTAATGAGCCACCGCCACGAGTCAAAATTAACACATCACATTGTTGGTGTTGGCATGCATTTTTAATGGCTTGGATAATAGAATTAGCAGCAGTGTCCCCTTGGACAACCGTAGGGTATATCGTAACAGGTATGCCAGGGCAGCGCCGTTTTAAGGTACTTATGACATCGGTAATTGCGGCTCCAGACGGCGAAGTAACAATGCCGATTCGTTGAGCAAAACTAGGCAATGGTCGTTTGTGCGTCGCGTCAAATAGACCTTGAGAATTAAGTTTGGTTTTAAGTTCTTCAAAGCGCCGTTGCAATAAGCCTTCACCAGACTCTTCAATGTGCTGGACAATGCATTGTAAGTCCCCACGCGCTGTATAAACCGATATTTTAGCTCGCACACGAACGAGGTCGCCTGTTTTGGGTTTATAGCGGTTGATGCTCGCACGGTTGCGAAACATCGCACAGCGTAATTGCGATTGTTCATCTTTTAATGAGAAATACAAATGTCCAGAAGCGGGCGTGCTTAACGAAGATAACTCACCCTCAATCCATATTTCTGGATAGCTGACCTCCATTAAACGACGCATCTCATTCAATAAGTCGCTGACTTGGTAGATGGATTTGGACTGGCTCATAAAGTTTGTTTTTTTTAATTCAAGTTACTAAGACTAAGATAGGCCAGATGATAGTACAAAACAGCTTGAGCGTACAAAAAATAGCTTGAGTGTAAAAAAATATGTGATCTTGCTCAAGCTTAAGTAGGAGAATCGTTCTATGTTAGTTATAATCGCACTGCGATGGCGGTGAGTCTCCACAATGGCGACAGATTGTGAACTCGGTCAGGTCCGGAAGGAAGCAGCCGCAGCAGTTGCGTCGGGTGTTGTGATCAGGTTCCCGCCATCGTTTCTTCATTCTATAACGAGCGCATTTAGCGCTCTTGAGCTCAGGACTGTATGCGTTTTGCTCAAGCTTGAAAAACAGGCTGTTCATTAATTGTTGATAGCAGTATTATTAATTTAGCGTATTGGCTTAAAAGTAGTTCTAATAAAAATAACTTCTCAGGTTTAATCAGGTATTGAATGGCATATCTAGCACTTGCACGAAAATGGCGTCCTAAAACTTTTTCTGAAGTTGTTGGTCAAACTCATGTTGTGCAAGCTCTCTCAAATGCTATTGACAGTGGTCGTGTCCACCATGCCTTTCTATTTACGGGTACCCGCGGTGTTGGTAAAACAACGCTTGCTCGAATTTTTGCTAAATCATTAAACTGCGAAGAAGGCATCAGCGCAGAACCTTGTCAGCAATGTAATACCTGTCAGTCTATTGATGAAGGTCGTTATGTCGATTTGATCGAAGTTGATGCTGCTTCTCGAACTAAAGTCGATGACACTCGTGAATTATTAGAAAACGTTCAGTACGCTCCAACCTCTGGAAAATACAAAGTCTATCTAATCGACGAAGTGCATATGTTGTCTGGGCATAGCTTTAATGCCTTGCTCAAAACTTTAGAAGAACCTCCTGAGCACGTGAAATTTCTATTTGCGACGACCGACCCACAGAAATTACCGGTCACGGTTTTGTCACGTTGCCTGCAGTTTAATTTACGCGCAATGCGACCAGAACAAGTTGAAAATCAGCTGCATAAAATCGTCGCTAGTGAAGGTTTAGAGTTTGATCAAGCCGCTCTGTGTGCATTGGCGAAAGCGGCTGATGGCAGTATGCGCGATGGTTTAAGTTTACTCGATCAAGCCATTGCACAAGGTGC
>JALZWI010000251.1 GCA_023299895.1 Arenicella sp.
CCTACATTGCATTACCGTGTAAGCGCTAAAGACCCAGATTGGATTACGGGCGAGATGGTGTTTGAGGGTTTAAAAATGTCGGCTGGTGAATACGAGTTTATTGAAAATGACTGTCAGCCACCGCTACGTGAACGTATTGCAGTTAATGCGTCTACTAGTTTTTTTATTACCAGTGTGGGGCTTGATGATGGTGCAAACTTAGGTGGGTTGACTGGCGCAGACGCGCACTGTGAAGCTCTGGCAGCTGAACTTAATATTGGTGGCAAAGGCTGGAAAGCTTATCTAAGCACAACTGGTGAAAATGGTGTTAATGCACGAGATCGAATAGGTAATGGCCCTTGGTATAATTCTAGTGGTGATGTTATCGCTACAAGTGTTGATAACTTGCACAGCGACAGCAATATGCTAACGAAAGAAAACGCTCTTAGTGAGCGTGCAGGTTTGGTTCCGGGTCGTGGTGATGAAGTTAATAAACATGATATTTTAACTGGATCGACTTTAGATGGTTTTGCTTCTGATGGTCAGGGTGATACAACTTGTGGCAATTGGACTAGTAACAGTAAAGATGGCTCGGCGTTAGTCGGTCATTTTGATCGAGTTGGCGGTGGTGATAATCCAGAGTCATGGAATCAAGCGCATAATTCAAGAGGCTGTGGCCAGGAAAATCTTCGGGAAACTGGCGGAGACGGTTTATTCTATTGTTTTGCCAGCGTTGCGAACACTACGAGAATTGATACTGATAATATCATTCCAGTTGTTGGCTATACAGGCACCGAATGGCGGCCAGCTAGACCTGCACCTGAAGTTGATGCACCAGTATCAATTTCGGCAGTTCCTGCGGTGGCAGCAGCTGTCGAAGAAAAGAGCAGTCCGTCAGCATTAACTATTGCTGGTATTATTGCGGCTTTATTGATTGTGGGTGTGATCGTTTTTCGAGGTAAGTCGGCTTAACGATAAAAACACCAATACACGATAAATTAAAGGGAGCATTGTTTCGTCAATGCTCCCTTTTTTTATCAGCCGCAAGGCACTATAGAGTACGAAACGAATTAGTTTGTAACCACTTCCCAAATTAGACTGACACCGACTAAAAATATTGCGGTATAAATGATGCGATAGAATATGTCGTTAGATAGATTTTTATTCATCCAAACTCCCATTGCGACACCGATTGGCGCGAGAGGAAGCAGTACCGCAGAGGTGCCTAAATTTCCCACAGCAAGCATGCCCATTAAGGCATAAGGAACTAGTTTAATTGCATTTAGCGTGGCAAAAAAGATCACCGATGTGCCAACGTAGATTTGCCGATCTAACTTTTGTGGCAGCATATATAACTGGTATGTGGGCGCACCAGCATGTGCTACAAAACTGGTATAACCTGAAATGGAACCGAGGAAAACACCAAGAGGTGAACTGGGATTCTTGATCGCGGTAGCAGTGCGACCTTTAAAAATAAAATGGAGGGTAAATAAAATTGCGATTGTGCCAACAATGAGCCGAATTGAGTCATCGTTAACTAAATGGGCTGTTAACGCGCCGATAATAATACCAATAACTGCGCCAGGTAATAGAATCATCAGGTTGCGTTTGTCCCATTTGCCGCGATAGGCAATAATGCTCGAGACATCCATTGCCAGTAGTATTGGTAGCATAATGGCGGCGGCTTGCACGGGCGAAATAACCAATGACATTAAAGGCACGGCTAATAAAGCAATTCCGCCAAAACCGCCTTTTGAAACACCAGTTACAAGAACGGCCGGAATCGCAACGGCATAAAAAATAGGGTCAATAATCATTATGTAATTTGTATTTAATTATGGTGTTAAGGTTATGTATCTTTATGTTTTATATTATTGACTATAACTATAAAAACAGCAGACACAATGTGTGATACTGGCATGATCATTGTTTTATTGCTATCTTGTAAAAGTTTACCGTTTTGGAAAAATAAAATAAAATGAATGAATGTAAAAGTACAATTTTTGTTTTGTTCGCCAGCTTATTATTTAGCTGTATCGCACAAGCTCAACAATACGCCCTTGATTCGCAAGAGGGTGTTGATGGCGCAGAACTATTTGTTCTGTGCGCCTTTTGTCACGGCGCGCAAGGCCAGGGTGGCCCAGCGTTGGATGCACCTGCGTTAGCAGGAATGGAAGCTTGGTATATTGAAACGCAACTTATTGCTTTTCAAAAAGGCATAAGAGGCACTCATTCCGATGATGTGCCGGGGCTGCAAATGTCTATCATCGCTGGCGTTGCTAGAAATGCTGCGACAATAAAAAACATAGCTGAGTATATTGAATTACTACCAACTAATGCCCCAGCTGAGTTGACACGTAATGGAGAAGTGGCTGGCACAGAGCGGCCATTTATATGGCGTTCTAAATACGCTAAATTAACACACCCAGAACCTGTAAATATCGATAACGGTAAAGTTTTATATGCCAGCTGTGGCACGTGCCACGGTAATAAGGCAGAAGGAAATAAAATTTTGCGTGCGCCGAAACTTACTAACTTAACGTCTAAGTATTTGCATCGCCAACTACAGTACTTCAAGGATGGTATTCGTGGCGCCGACCCAAGAGATACCTATGGTGTGCAAATGGCGGCATTCACCAATGTGCTGAAAGACGACCAAGCTATCGCAGATGTTGTGGCTTATATCGAGTCGATTGAGGTGACGCAATGAGAAAGAACGTAAGTCTAATGTTGTTGTTTATGTGCAATTGCCTTTTTTTACAAAACGGCTTTGCTCAAATGGGAATGGCGCAAGCACCCGTTGATGAAGGCATAAATCGAATTGAAATTAAATTGATTGATTCGCTTGATGAAACTCGTGGCTGGTGTGTTGATTTATTTGCACATTTAACCAATGCCTTACCACTAGGTGGTTTTCAAGGGCATAACTGCTTTTTGTATTTTGGTAGAGGTGTTACCGAAGATCAGGGCTTTGATTTAGATCGATTTAATCAAACGGGTGAGTTTCAGCTGGTTTACTTTGATGTTTGTCTGACTCTTTACACACCTAGCGCTGGTTCATTTGTGGCAGCCGAAAGCTGTTCAGGTCAAGATATTCAGAAGTTTTCACTATCGGGTAATGGTCAAATTAGCCCAAAAGCGGCTCCCGATCTTTGTTTGACTCTTGGTGATCTATCTGTGCCTGGCGGTGGTAGATTGGCGCCTGTTGGCACGCGCCCACCAGCCTCCAATGAAGATATTCACCTTATCCGCAGGCTCACATTTGAAACCTGTGATGATGCTCAGACAAAGCTACAGCGCTGGACTTTTCGCAGCAGTTATCAAGTCGAAGAACCAACCGAACGGTCTCGGTTTTTAGAAAGCGAGTAATTCTAATGATTCATGCTAAGTTAACCTTACTTGGTTATCGTTTTTTATTTATGGTTTTATGAATATCGATGATTGTTCAGACTTATATCGTTGATTATGAAACTAAGCACATATAAACAATTATTAAAATAACAATTGTTTATATGTTTTTTTGATATAAGAGATATAATTTCCAAAATTTTTTAATCATCGTTGTATACAAAATGTTGGAATCGTTAGAGATAATCATAGAATTTGGTTTAGGGCTCGCAGGGTTCGCCGGCATCATTGTTGCACTGGCGGGTGATCCTGCTGGGTGGCCGCAACAAGAGCGGGTGCGAGTATTTGGTTTGATTTTTTCTGCTCTGTTGGCCTGCTTTGCATCTTTGTTATGTTTGGCCTTAGGTAAATATTTTCCTGAACAGTCTGCAGCTAGGATCGCAAGCGGGTTATTTTTTCTACTTGGTTTGTACTTTTTCCCAAGACAAGTGTATCGAACCTTTTATATATTTAGACAAGATAAAGAAAATTACAGTCGACGAATTACGATTGTTTTTTCAGTGATTGCATTGCTTATCTTGTGTGCCAGTTTTTTGGCTGCATTAAATGTCATTTACGAGCCTTTTTCGTTGTTCTATAGTGCAATGGTGTTAACGCTTATGTTCTCGGCTATAACCTATGTAAGAGTCTTGTTGTATCGCCCTGCAGGGTCTCTCACAAAAATAAGAAAATCAGAATGACAATACTTTACTATCTCAATGAATGAATCTTGCCTATGAACCTTGAAAATTTAGCTTATATTGGCGAGTTCGTTGCAGCAATAGGTGTGGTTGCCTCTCTGGTTTATTTGTCAATTCAAATAAAGCGCAATGAATCTACCACCAGGGCAGCGACTACCCAAGAGCTTTTATCAAAGTCGGTTGATATGTTACTTTGGCACGATGAGAATAGTCCTATGCTTAAAGCTTCAATTGGTGAGTCATTAAGCCCAAAAGACCGAAAGCGTTTTGAATTAGCTTCGTTTGCGTTATTTTCACACTTCAATAATGCACATCATCAAAACTTAGCAGGTAAGCTAGATGAAGAAATTTGGAATATGTATGATGCGAGAACACGAAGAAACGTCAACCAAATGGATGACTTTGATGTTTGGTGGGGCCGTTATAAGGTTAATTTCACCAAATCGTTTCGCAGTTATATTGAAGGAATTAAAAAAGTTAGTTAAGCCATTTTGCTGGCTTTAATGACTGACCAAAACCAACATCTTATTGATCAATTTATTGATGCGGTTTGGCTAGAGTCAGGGTTATCTCAAAACACCTTAAGTGCTTATCGTTCAGACTTAAAACGATTCACTGTTTGGATTGAACCAATTTCATTGTTGTTAGTTGAGCAATCACATATTCAGCAATTCTTGGCGACGCTATTAGCATCACAAATTAAAAGTAGTAGCAGTGCCCGTATACTGTCTACCTTAAGACGTTTTTATCGTTATCAGATTCGTGAACGCCGTATGCAAGAAGACCCTTGCGCTCAAGTTTTATCGCCCAAGCAGGGCCGCCCATTACCAAAAGCAATTAGTGAACAACAGGTGACTGATTTATTGCTGGCTCCTGATATTGAAAAACCATTAGGGTTGCGAGATCGAGCAATGCTTGAACTACTTTATGCCACAGGGCTAAGGGTTAGTGAGTTAGTTTCGCTCACACTCCTGGAAATAAGTCTTGATGTGGGTGTGGTACGAATTATTGGTAAAGGCGGTAAAGAACGTTTAGTCCCTTTGGGTGAACAAGCGATTGATTGGGTACGGCGATACCTGCTATGTGGGCGTGAAGCGCTACTCAAAGGTAAAAAGACTGATGCCGTATTCGTAACTAACAGAGGCTCGTCAATGTCGCGTCAGGCATTTTGGTATTTAATAAAAAAATACGCAGTGGTTGCAGGAGTTAACCACGATTTATCCCCTCATACTCTGCGGCATGCTTTTGCGACACATTTAATCAATCATGGCGCTGATCTTCGATCTGTACAAATGTTGCTAGGTCATGCGGACCTCTCGACGACACAAATCTATACACATATTGCACGTGAACGTTTACAGTCAATGCATGCTGAGCATCATCCGCGAGGTTAAATTGATTTATAAAAATCTACAAAAAGGCTGGTATCTGAGGCCAATTTTGGGCAAAATGTACTAAGAGTCAGTTGATTGACTTATTTGTGGATAGTTAAAGCATACTCAACCATTATAAATTTAATAAACGCAAAGCGAGCTGCCATAGCTGAGACTCTGCATATCATCTGCTAAAGCCGATACTTGAGCTAAAATTACAGATACTGTAAAACTGAAAACCTATATAAAAATTGCTGAGTGAATTGGATTCACAACATCAATTTTATTTAAATTAAAAATTAAAAATA
>JALZWI010000252.1 GCA_023299895.1 Arenicella sp.
TTTTTTAACCGACTTCTTTTTCGGTTTCGAAACAGGTTTTGGTTCTATTGTTGCTGCCGGCTTATTGCTTTGTTCTGCTGTTTTTTTGACGGATTTCTTTTTTGGTTTTAGATCGCTCATAATGACTCTGCTTATTAATAGCTCATAAACATCACATAACAGTGATGCGTGCTTAAAACAGGTCTGACGCGGTACAAATGATACTTGCCTGTATCTGAAATGCGTTGCTAACCCGTTAAAAGTCAGGTTTGGGTATTCGTAATTTCATATTGGAAATCACTCAAACCCTCGAAGCGCGCGAGTATACAGACACAATTCTTGATTAGCGACCTAAATAAGACAACTAAAACAGTTATTCGTATGAGGTAACCCTTATTTTTTTTCAGGTTTTTTTCTACTCGGATTGACCTTTATATTCTTGGTCTTCACATAAACTGCATTGGGCCGTCCAGTCCCTAGAGAACGCGACTCCACCTCAAATAAACTCGTCGCTTTAACCAGTTCACCCAATTTCGCGTAACCATAATTTCGAGGGTCAAAACTAGATGTTTGATTTGCGATATGACTGCCGATTGGACCGAGTTGCGCCCAACCACTGTCATCAGAACACGCTTCAACAGCTTTACGTAATAAGGTTACTAATTTTCTATCTCGTTTTAGTTCATTGGTGGTCTTTTTGTTTCTTTCCAAGCCCTCAGAAGAAGACGCACGCAGTACTTCTGTGTAAATAAATTTATCACAGGCGGCGACAAACGGTGACGGTGTTTTTTCCTCACCAAATCCATACACCAACAAACCCGTTTCTCGGATTCGCGACGCTAATTTCGTAAAATCGCTGTCACTTGAAACAATGCAAAAGCCATCAAACGCTTTACTGTAAAGCAAATCCATCGCATCAATGATCATTGCGCTATCGGTGGCATTTTTGCCTTTGGTATAAGCAAACTGCTGCATAGGCTGAATCGAATAATCTAACAACACATCTTTCCAGCCCTTTAAATTGGGTGCTGTCCAATCTCCATATATACGTTTAACACTAGCAATACCATAGTCGGCGATTTCCGCAAGCAAAGCATCGACAATACTCGGTTGCGCATTATCTGCGTCAATCAGTACCGCTAATTTATTATTTTTATTCATTCAAGCCCCTACTTTAAGCTTCTGGATTCAGGACAACTAAAAACGATTCGTTATTGAAAATAATTTCGTCGCCGGCGTTAATTTTTTTACGTTTTTGAGTTTCAACTTGATCGTTCAATTTTACTAAGCCTTCTGCAATAACCATTTTGGCTTCACCGCCGCTCGCGACCAATCCTTCGAATTTTAGAATTTTAAACAATTCAACGGGCTCTGCTCTAATGTCTATTTTTTTCATTGTTATTGAGTATAAACTTTAAATGCACTATTTATTGCAGGAATAAATAAATTTAAACGTCTGAAGAATAGAGCAATTATTTATCACTACCCTCATCTTTATTTTAGTAAACTAATAGAACAATAATAATTCTGGAGATATGCTTTATGCCATCACGTCGTACAGTTTTAAAATCAGCCGCTGTTTTTACGGCCATGCCATTTGTTAACAGTAGTTTTGCGCAAACAAATCAATCCGACATTATCACTAAAGTAATTCCGTCGTCAGGAGAAAAAATTCCAGTGATTGGTGTTGGCACCAACCGTTATCGTATTGATATTAATGACGCAGCTGAAATGGCGCCTTACAAAGAAACTTTAGCAAAATTTCATCAACTGGGTGGCGCATTGATTGATACGGCTACGGGCTATGGTAATTCTGAGAGTGTGATTGGCGCAATCATCTCTGAACTTGACTTGGGCGGCAAATTTTTTATCTCGACTAAATGCGATGCAAGCGGTGGTGAAGCCACACATGCCCAACTTATCGAATCGGCACAAAACTTACAAACCGACGTAATAGATTTGGTGTCAATTCATAATATGCGAAATTGGCAGAAACAACTGCCTGTTTTACGTGAAGCAAAAGCGGCCGGCAAAATTAGATACATAGGTATCACCACATCAAATAACTCACAGCACCAAGAGTTTGCTGACGCTATGGAAGCAGAACAATTTGATTTCGTACAGCTTAATTATTCTTTGGGGGATCGAGCTGCTGAACAACGGTTACTTAAGATTGCAGCCGAGAAAAAAATTGCTGTTATGGTCAACTTACCATTTGGTCGTGGTGCATTATTTGATGCCTTTGAAGGTATAGAATTGCCTACTTGGACTGCCGATTTTGACGCTAACTCTTGGGCACAATTATTTTTGAAGTACATTGTTTCTCACCCTGCGATAACTTGTGCTATTCCAGGCACTCGCCGGGAAGAGTATGCAATCGATAACTTCTCCGCCGCATTGGGTCGTCTACCAAATGCCGAACAACGTGCTGACATTGAGAATCTTTACGACTCTCTCTAATTTTTTGAAAATTAATCTAACGAAATAACCCATGACCAATAAACAACATTCTAAAACTCTTATTTATAAGACTCTGGCAGGCTTTGCATTGATGTTACTAAGCTTTGCCGCCTATGCTCATGGCATCCACGGGCCTGACCGCGCATTTATTGAAAACAGCGTAGGGTTAGCCCCTGCCGCGTTTATGTATTTGGGCGCGAAACATATGATCACCGGTTATGATCATTTGCTCTACTTAGTCGGTGTTATTTTTTACCTAAAGAACTTCCGTGATGTAATCAAACTAGTCTCTTTGTTTGCCATAGGTCACAGCATTACCCTACTCTTTGGCGTGTTAGCGAATGTTCATGTAAACCCTTATCTGATTGATGCATTGATTGGTTTTTCTGTGGTTTATAAAGCCTATGAAAATTTGGGGGGGTTTAATCGGCTCGGCATTTCACCCTCAATACCAGGCGCTGTGTTTGTCTTTGGCTTAGTACATGGATTTGGCTTGGCCACAAAATTGCAAGAATTCACCTTGTCGCAAGAAGGCATTGTAACCAATATTATTTCCTTTAATATCGGTGTTGAAATTGGTCAAATTTGTGCACTTGCGATAATATTGGTCGGCTTTAAGGTTTTACAGAAATGGCAGCATTTCGAAAAATCATCGCTCTACATAAATTGGTTACTCATGGTCGCCGGCTTTGTTTTAGTCGGTTACCAATTATCTGGATTTTTTCTTACTTAACTAAATAAATAACATGAAAAATATAAACTCGACAGGCAAAACAACATTCAGCTCACTGCTCGCGGTAATCATCTCGATTGTCGCGGCCTTATTCATTCTGATGGTATTTATACTACCAGCTGAGTTTGGCAAAGACATTACTGGTCTAGGTGCAAAATTTGGTGTTAATAATATGTCTACTGATGACGTTGCTGAAGATGCCGTTATTGCAACAGACAATAGCAACAATACGGCACCTAACAAGCTCGCCAATGTTGTAGATCTCTCAAACGACCCAGACAAGATTGAAAGCCCGGAACATGTTCTATTTGACATACCAGTACAGTTTATGCAGACCGAAGTCATATTAGAACCTTTTGCCCAAGGCGAATTCAAATTTGATTTAGAAACTGGCAATCAAATTAATTACACCTGGTCTGTCGATGGCGGCGGCCTAGTCTATACTGATTTGCATGGTCACACTCCGGGTGCTAGCGGCGACCCAGAAGACGAAATACTGGTTAACTACCTAGACTCTCAACAAGACAACTCTTTGAGTGGGCAATTCGTCACGCCGTTTGGTGGCGACCATGGCTGGTTTTTTCTAAACCTCGAAGACCGAGAAGTCGTGATCAAAATTCAAGCAAGCGGACATTGGGATGGCTATGAGTTTATACCTATAGAGAGTTATTTTTAGGTAGTTTTCATTCTCAAAACAAGGTCAAAAAAAAATCAAAGCTGCTTATGAATGACGACCTAGAAAAACGACTGGGTCTCTGCCTCTTTTTTTGCAGAGTGAGTGTTTTTATTGTTTTTCTTGTGTGGACACTCAATAAGTTCATTCGTCCAGAGCACGGCGTTGGCATCATGAAAAACTTCTATTTAATGCCAGGCTTAGTTGAGCCTCTCATTGTGGCCTTCGGTGTTTTTGAATTAATTATGTGTTTGCTATTTTTAGGTGGTTACTTCAAAAGATTTACTGCAGGTTTTTTTATGGTCCTTGCGTTTTTTTCCATCTTTACACCACGCGCTCTGAACGGCATGAAAAATGGTATTTTTGATGGCTGGCACACCATTATGTTTTGGTCGGCTTTTTGCCTTCTTGCCTGCAGTATTATTGTCTACGTGATGCGAGAATACGACACCCGTTTTACATTCGCCGATAAGAAAAAATTTTTAAACAAACCTTTAATTACGTTAGAACCTTTAGCCTGGTGCTTATTTTTTTGTCGGTTTGCTATTTTTCTTGTTTTTACAATCTGGGTCTATGATAAGTTCGCTCGTCCTGAGCACGGTGTTGAAATACTCTCGACCTACTATTGGATTTCTGGCATACCACAGGCCTTAGTGCTTATATTTGGAGTAATTGAATTGCTCATGGTGGTACTGCTAATTACTGGCCTTTACAAAAAAATTGCGCGAGGTTTTTTCTTATTTATTTCGCTTCTCGCAGTCTCTGTACCTGGTGTACTCAAAGGCTATTATGTCGCTATTGTTGACCATTCACACCCAACAATCCTTTTCTTTACTGGTTTTTGCGTATTAGCATGTAGTTTTTCTATCTATTACTTACGTGACTATGACACCAAATTTTCTTTGGGGAAAAATTAATAAGGATTGTTTAATCGATAAGAGATATTTATGATTATTACACTCGTTGCTGTAACTGTTGCAAGTGCGTTTACCTGCTTCACAATCGCAAATATCAGAGGGCTTAGCAAACATTACTGGTGTGCAATGGGAATACTGTTTGGCCCTTTGGCTATTCCGTTTGTGCTTATGCTTAAGCCAAGCACAAAGACTAACTAAATCTCATCTCCACAATATTTTCAGGTACAACTAATTCACCTGTCGTTTTCGCTTTAATCTCCTCAACACTCACACCAGGTGCGACTTCTTTTAAGACAAACTTCCCGTCGGTAATTTCTAGATAAGCTAAATCCGTCAACACTTTTGAAATGCAGGCTGCTCCGGTGAGTGGGAGTGTACAGGCGGGCAATAATTTTGATTTGCCGTGTTTATCAGCGTGCATCATCGTACAGATGATATTGTCAGCACCAGCAACAAGATCCATCGCACCGCCCATGCCTTTGATCAGTTTGCCAGGAATCATCCATGAGGCGATATTGCCCTGTACGTCTACTTCAAACGCACCTAGTACCGTTAAATCAACATGACCGCCGCGGATCATGGCAAAAGATTCTGCCGAATCGAAAATGGCTGCGCCAGTCGCAGCAGTAACTGTTTGTTTACCTGCGTTAATCATATCTGGGTCAACATCTTGGTCGAGCGGGAATGACCCCATGCCGAGCAAACCGTTTTCAGATTGCAGCATGACTTCGATGTCCTCTGGCACGTAATTTGCAACTAAGGTAGGAATTCCAATACCCAAATTGACGTAGTAACCATCTTGCAATTCGAGCGCGACTCGTTGCGCCATTTGTTCTCTGTTTAATGCCACGATTATCTCTCCGTCACAGTACGAAACTCGATTTTTTTTTCAGCCCTAGCCTGCACGACTCGTTGTACATAAATACCGGGCGTATGTATTTGAGCGGGGTCAAGTTCACCTGGTTCAACGATTTCTTCAGCTTCTACCACCGTGATTTTTCCTGCGGTTGCCGCCATTGGGTTAAAATTTTGCGCAGTTGCATTGTAAATACAGTTACCATAGCGATCGGCTACTTTAGCGTGTACAAGGGCAAAATCTCCGACGATGCTTTGTTCTAAAATATAGTTGCGTCCATTAAACTCTCTAACATCTTTACCTTGAGCTACCGAAGTACCATAACCTGTTGCCGTATAAAACGCAGGAATACCTGCACCACCGGCACGTATTTTTTCAGCGAGTGTTCCTTGCGGAGTCAATTCTAATTCAAGCTTACCATCGAGATATTGTTTCTCGAATAGCTTATTTTCACCCACATAAGAGCTAATCGCTTTGCTAATTTGGTATCCCGGCATTAACAAGCCTAAACCCCAGTCATCAACGCCGCAGTTATTAGAGACAACGGTTAGTTTTTTGGTCTGTCTTCTTACAAGCTCTTCGATCAAATTTTGTGGGATTCCGCATAAACCAAAACCACCAACGATTAACGTCATGCCATCAATAACGCCTTCCATCGCAGATTCGACACTATTCACTACTTTATCAAAACCAGCCATAATTTCATCTAGCTCATTAGGGATATTCTCGAAAGGGAATTATACAGCTATACTCTAAGCTCGCCATAC
>JALZWI010000253.1 GCA_023299895.1 Arenicella sp.
GTTTCACGTACTGAATAGCATTCCTGAAAATGATTTTACTAAAGATCAAGTAGGTGGGGTAGGGCTAGAGAATACCAAGAAACGGCTCAAACTTATTTACCCAGACAAAAAGCACTCTTTAAAAATTAACCAGACCGAGCATCAATTTGAAGTAGATCTAAAAATAAATTGTTCATGAATAAAATCAACTGCCTCATAGTAGACGACGAAGAGTTGGCCAGAAATCTGGTAGCAAATTATGTAGAGCGTCTGCCACATTTGCATATTGTCGCCAAGTGTGCCAATTCATTTGAAGCTATCGAAGCACTACAAAATAATAAAGTAGACCTGATGTTTCTCGACATCCAAATGCCAGACTTGACTGGCATCGAATTTTTAAAGACCCTATCCATCAAGCCACTGGTTATTTTCACTACTGCATATAAGGATTATGCTATGGAGGGTTACGAATTGGACATTGTAGATTATTTGCTCAAACCATTTCGTTTTGATCGCTTTTTACAGGCAGTCAACAAAGCTGGAAAAATATTGAATTCCAACACTCAAAAAGATAGCACCACGACCAAGGCAGCACTCCGTATACCTGATGCGGATGAAGAGACGGCCAAAGATTATATTCTAGTCAAATCAGATTTTAAGGTCTTCCGTATTTTTCACAAAGACATTTTGTACATCGAGAGTATGAAGGAGTACGTCGCTTATCATACCTCCGAAGGCCGCACCCTTTCTCTGGGCTCTTTAAAAAAATTGGAACTAGATCTACCTTCTAAATTATTTATGCGCATCCACAAATCCTACATGGTCAACATCAGGCAAGTCTCTGCCTTAGAAGGAAGCATGGTGCATATCGGTGACAAGAAGTTACCCATTGGAAATAGTCGTAAGGAAGAGGTGATGAAGCGTATTTTTTAGGCCTTCCAGATAAAGTTTTTTCTTTCTAACTACAGCTTTTCATAGAGTTTGGGGCCATACCGATATTGCATATCGGCACTGGGCTCTGTCGGGGTCCGCTTCCTTTAGGTTTGTATTAGAGAATTATACTACAGATAATTAAAATCACTATATATAATATTCTATTAGGTTCATTTTTTTTGTTACTTTAACAATGAAACTATTGATAATTGCAGGCGACCTAACTCCGCGTCAAAGCTTATGGCTTAAGGAGCGATTCAGTGCCTGTATTATCATTAATTACGCACCAAGTAGAAATCTAGGCATAATGGCCTAATAAAGGTAGTAGTGTTAATTTTTTTTCATTATTAAACTAAGAACAATGTTTCAATTATTTGTGGGATGTGATATGTCAAAAGACAAATTTGATGTTAGCTATTTTTTTCAAAACGAGATAATTTATTTAGGTGAGTTTGTGAACAGCATCAGTGGTTTCAAGAAATTTAGGGCAACAATACTGGAGGCAACCAAAATAAAAACAGACAAATGGTTTGTCTGCTTTGAAAATACAGGAGTCTATTCAACTGAACTTTTACTTTGGTTGATAGGTCAAGAAGTTACTTGTAAAGAAGAAAATGCTATTCAGATCTCTAAATCATTAGGATTAAAAAGAGGTAAGGATGACAAATCTGACTCTAAAGCTATTTGTCAGTATGCTTATGAAAAGCGAGGCCTAATAAAGGCAAGTAAAGCGCCTAAGGAGAGCTTATCTAAGCTAAAGAGTATAGTTTCTCGACGAAAATTACTAGATAAGCAGAAGACAGCATTAAGCGTATCTGTTAGTGAACAGAAGAAAACAATGAATGAAACATTGTTTAAAGTCATTTCAAAATCGAATAAGGCTATTTTAAAGTTAATTACTCAAGAGATAAAAAGCTTAGACAAACTAATTAACCAAATCTTAAAAACAGATGAGGAATTAAAAAAAAATGCTAAACTGTGTCTATCAATATGTGGTATAGGTCCTTTGACTACAGCGGTTATTCTGATTAGGACTAATAACTTTGAAGATATTGTTGATCCCAGAAAATTAGCATGCTACTGCGGAATAGCGCCCTTCCCTAATAGCAGTGGTAAACGCAAGGGGAAATCAACCACTAGTAGTTTTGGAGACAAATATTTAAAAGCGATTTTATCAAACTGTGCTCAAAATGCTATTAGATATGATAATGAGATGAAGATATATTTTGAGCGTAAAAGAGAACAAGGTAAGCTATACGGGGTAGTAATGAATGCTATAAAAAACAAGTTAATCCACCGTGTTTATGCAGTCGTAAAGAGAGGAACTCCATATGTTAAATTAAATACTTACGCATAAATATAATTATAATATTATTTGCTTTATCCGTAGAAATCGCTCCCGTCCCGATTCCACTGCGTTTCATCGTGACCAAGCCTTTTCGATCCCTCACTCAAAACGCATAATGTGACCGTCTGTTATGTAGTAATCTAGTTACAATAAACTCAGAAAAGAAGGCTCGCCAGACTTTTTTGAGACTGAGAACTAAAGCAAACTTGCGACAGCTAAAATTAAGCCTCAAATAAAGTTGCTCAGTTATATTGAAATCGCTGAATGAGGTGAGAATCTTAATTCTAAAAGGAGTAGTCTGGATAACCCAAAACAACAAAATATTCCTCAAGTCAAAGCCGATCGATTATTCAAAATAGAACCCTCAAAAAGCAAAAATGGTAACAATCCATTTATTTCTAACACTAATTTCACATATTTAATACATAATTAATATGAAATATAAGAAATGCTACTATATTTGGGACTGATTAGCAGCAAATTGTATTAATTCGCTTATAATCTGTGGATAATACATAATACATAAATAGTATGTGTTAAAGCCGAATCCTTAGTTTCTAACCAAATATCTTCTTATCCATAAACCGTGTATTGATCATCATCAAC
>JALZWI010000254.1 GCA_023299895.1 Arenicella sp.
CTCTTCTTTTTGACATCGAATCTGGCGGCACATAATTGCCCAGCCAGTTTGATTATATTCTTATCATTTAGATCGCGAAAACGCATGTGTTCTTTTATCCCTGCAGCTAGACACAACCGTATCCAAAGTCGACCAGGTATATGAAATTGACCATGTTTCTGCACGAGTTTCCCACCCAGCTCTAACTTGATGGACTCCAATTCTTTCTGAATCGCCTTTTGCTTTTTACCCGTCCAATTTACTTCTACTTCAAACTTATAGGCCTTATCAGCCAAAACACGAGCGCCAAATGCAGAAAGCTTCAATATCGCAGGCCCACTTTGACCCCAATGCGTGATCAGCAAAGGCCCAGAAGTGGTAATTTTCTCACCACTTATTCGGACTTGTGCCAATGGGACCGACAGCCCCATCAGATCAGTAAGCCGCTCATCATCTATATGAAAAGTAAACAAAGAGGGGACAGGAGGGATAATCGTATGACCCAGTTTAGCGAGCATCTTCCATACCCGCTCATTGCTCCCTGTAGCGACGACCAGTTGCTTACAACTGTATTCTTCTCCATGCTTCGTCGATAACACAAATCGCTTCTCATCATCACCAGCATGGTATTCAATAGAAACAATATCAGTACTCTGAATCACTTCCACACCATGCAGCTCATTTTGAAGACAATCTATGATCGACTGCGAAGAATCACTCACAGGAAACATCCGCCCATCAGACTCCACCTTGGTATCTACACCACGAGTATTGAACCAGTCTACAGTCTCTTGACATGAAAATTGATCAAATGCTTTTTTAAGGAAATTCTTACCGCGTGGGTAATTCTTGAGGAGCGCACTATTTTGAAAACAAGCATGCGTGACATTACAGCGACCACCACCAGAGATGCGAACCTTAGACAGACTCTCGCGACCCTTTTCTAAGATGGCGACTTTCATCGACCTTTCATCACCCTTTAGATTGGCTGCACAAAAATAGCCAGCCGCGCCACCTCCTAAGATCAGGATATCGTAGTGCATTATTTCTTGCCTTGCATAGAGTTGAATTGCTTCATCATTTGTCCCATACCCTTACCCGTAGAGAGTTTATGCATCATCTTACGCATCTGCTCAAACTGCTTCACAAAGGCATTGATCTCGTGGATCGTGTGGCCACATCCCATTGCTATACGCTTCTTGCGATTCATATTGAGTGCATCAGGATTGCCCCTTTCGTGAGGTGTCATAGAGTGTATGATAGCCTCCACCTTGACGAATGCACCATCATCGATATCGACATCTTTCAGCGCCTTACTCATACCAGGTATCATGCCCATGAGAGATTTCATATCTCCCATTTTCTTGATCTGATTCAGCTGCCCCAAGAAATCATTGAAATCAAACTTATTCTTCTTGAATTTTTGTTCTAGACGTTTCGCCTCTTTTTCATCAAAATTTTCCTGCGCCTTTTCTACGAAAGACACGATATCTCCCATACCCAATATACGCTGAGCCATACGGTCAGGATGAAACACATCTAGCGTGTCCATCTTTTCCCCCATACTCACGAACTTGATCGGCTTACCTACAGTATATTTTACAGAGAGCGCAGCACCACCACGCGTATCACCATCCATCTTCGTCACGACGACCCCATCATAGTTGATACGCTCATTAAACGCCTTAGCCGTATTCACTGCATCCTGACCAGTCATCGCATCCACTACGAACAAGGTCTCATGCGGTGTGATGGCATTCTTTACATTCTCGATCTCCGCCATCATCTCATCATCTACCGCCAGACGACCTGCTGTATCGACAATCACCACATCAAATCCATGCACCTTAGCATGCGCGATCGCATCAGTCGCGATCTTCACAGGATTCTTACTATCTATATCTTTAAACACCTTCGCACCTACCTGCTCAGCGAGTACACTCAGCTGGTCTATCGCTGCAGGACGATATACATCACAGGCCACGAGTAGGGGAGTCATCTTCCGCTTCTCTTTCAGATGTAGAGCCAGCTTACCACAGAAGGTCGTCTTACCCGATCCTTGCAGACCAGACACGAGCACCACACCAGGATTACCTTTCACGTTGATCCCGACAGACTGACCACCCATCAGCTCGACCATTTCATCCATGACGATCTTCACCATCACTTCACCCGGCTTCACCTCTTTGAGGATATTACGAGACCCGAGCGCCTGCTCTTTGACCTTATCCGTAAACTCCTTCGCGATCTTATAGTTAACATCCGCAGCAACGAGCGCACGACGGATCTCCTTGATCGACGTGGCCACATTGAGTTCAGTCAGTTTATTATTCCCTTTCAGCGTCTGAAACGCACCGTCCAACTTTTCCTGTAAACTTTCAAACATGGTATTCTACATTTTGCGCAAAAATACAGTTTTTCGAGCATCTTTCAGAGTATTAAGGAGAGGATATTTTGGGTGATCCCATTCGCTAAAGAGCGCTTATGGGCGGGCTTTTCAGGGGTACGCTTCGCTCCCGTCCCCTCCATTTCATTGCGGCGACTGCTCCCTATCGGTCGCACCCTTACTATCCCTATCACAAAAAAGGGCAAATTTTTAGGATTGGTAGGCTTTCATTATACTTAGATTTAGCCTATCTTTAAGGTCTATTGTCAACAAATTCAACCCAAAACATGAGAATTCTAACCAGTTTCATCCTCTTTTTGCTTTCTGTAAGTCAAGTTCATGCGCAGTGCCCCGTCGTCTCGTTTGAAGATGTAGTCGGTGCAAAAGGTGACACTGTTGCTGTTGAGATGACCCTTTCTGGAATTTCTTCATTCGTTGGCTTTCAGGGTACAGTCACCTACGATCCATCAATTTTATCATTGGTATCGACTGAAAAAGGGGACATTTTTATTGACTCCTATTCAGTCAATTCTAATGAGCCTTTTTTTGGAGCAGGTCAAATTATAGTTATTGGTCTTGATTTAACGCCATCCAACCTTACTTATGATTTTGGTGAGTCGAATGTTGTAATGACCTTATTTTTCGTCATCGAGGGTGACCTTGGAGCTTCTAGTGATATTATATTTGATGACAGCGTTACCGCCATTCAATTTGTAGATGGTAATGATGCAAACGGACCTTGTGAGATTGTAAATGGATCCGTCACTGTAGATGACAAACCACTACTTTCACAAAGTTGCCCAATCATAGTTATCGAAGATCAAACTGGAGCTACAGGTGATACCATCGGAGTAAATATGTTTTTCTCAGGTATTGATCCATTGTTGGCTTTTCAAGGAACCATAGTATATGATCCGTCCGTTTTGTCTTTTATTTCTCTTGAAGATGGTACCGATATTGATTCTGAATTTAGTCTGAGTTACAATGAGCCTTTTTTTGCTTCGGGTCAAATAGTAATTGTTGGACTAGATTCACTTCTACAAAATAAATATGACTTTGATGAATTAGGCAACATTGCAAGATTGAATTTTGTCCTAACTGGAGCTGCTGGAACGAGCAGCGACATCGCTTTTACAGGGCAGCTTGCAGGAATTGAGTTCACAAGTTCCGTCGAAGAGGGACCAGTGGGGAGCTGCGATATTATCAATGGCTCCATCAGCATATCTGGAATGCCACCTCCACCACCCAACGATTTTGAGGTAAGCACTACGGTAACGGATGCCCTCTGCAATCAAACCACTTTAGGTAGCATTACAGCTACAGGTCTCTTTGGTGTACCACCTTACACTTTCTCTTGGACAGGTGCGAATAACTTCACCTCTAATCAATCAACAATCACGGAATTGCTTCCAGGCTTCTACAACTTAACCGCAACTGATTCAAATAATGCCACAGTCGTTATTGATGGTATTGAAATTCAAGAAGTAGGAGGAGGCTTTGACATAAATAGCTTCGTTCAGCAGAACTATTGTGATACGGGTATGCTTGGTGATATTAGCACAAGTATTACTTCAGCGAGTGTAGGAGGTCCTTTCACCTTTGATTGGAGTAATGGGGCAACGACTCAAAGAATCAGCAATCTGTCAAACGGTTTATACACCCTTACCGTTACTGATAATGTAGGCTGTACACAAGTCTATGAATTCGAAATATTCTCAAGAGGTTTCCTACTAGACTTTGAGACTAATTTTTCCTGCGAAGGGGAGAGTACCGGATCTATCTATGCGATAGATTTATTAGGAAATTTAACTTTCAATTGGAGTACAGGAGCAGTTACAGACAGTATAGAAAATTTAGCTGCCGGAACTTATGAAGTGACCGTTGAAGAACCACAAGGTTGCCAACTGGTAGCCACATTTGAACTAGGTGAAATGATAGAAAACTCAGACCTAATTTTAGATGCCACATGCTCTTCTTTAGGTCAAAATAATGGTTCTATTTCACCAAGTTTTATAGGAGATCTTGCTGGCACTTCCATAGACCTAGAAGTTTTTGATGCCGCTGGATTACCAGAGACTGAATTATTCGATTTAGCACCTGGGACATATAATGTAATGGGTACTTCTATCAATGGCTGTACGTATCAAAGCTCTGCCACCATCGAAGAAAGTCTTTCTGACTATACTGCAGATTATTACTCTTGTATGCTGGACTCTATCCAATTTGAAACTTCATCCAATAATCCGAACTTATTATATAGCTGGAGTCCTGATACGAGTTTTGTGATTGATAGTGTATCTAATCCGATTTTCTTAGATGCTGAGTTTGCTAATCCAAATTTTACTGCCACTTTATTGACCTCAGGTGCTGCAGGATGTACGAGATCTTTTGATTTCAATGTTATACAGCAAGATG
Organism: Arenicella sp.; assembly: GCA_023299895.1. The sequence goes on from JALZWI010000254.1 coordinate 4,781, forward strand.
CCTGTGTATGGCCAGGTGATACGAACGAAGACAATATGGTCAGTGCAGCAGACTTACTCCATATTGGTATCGCGAATGGAGATGCTGGACCAACTAGACCTGAGCCTAATGTGACCGAATGGTTTACCCAGCCCGCTACATTATGGAATGAAAATATTGGCACAAGTCCACTAGATAAAATGTTCGCGGATTGTAATGGTGACGGACTCATAAATGATGCTGATATTCTGGTTGTGTCGCAAAACAATGGTTTAATGCATCTGAATTTTACCAATGATACAGAGGTAGATAGAGCGATGGGCGTACCCTTGTTTGTAGACCTTGAGCCAAATTATCTTGACAATGTGGAGTATGACATCAACGTCGTCTTAGGAGAGGTTGATGACCAAGCACTCAGTGCTTACGGTATTGCATTCCAAATCAAATACGACCCCACGACAACCATCATATCAGCTGGCAGCTTCCAAGAACAAGGTTGGCTGTCAGAAGACAGTAGCGTAACTTGGGATATCGATTTCATGGGAAGTGACCTGGGTCTCCTAGACGTCGCTGTCACTAGAACTAACGGCACAAGCCTAGATGGTTTTGGCCCAATCGCCACCTTCAAAAGTACCTTCATCGGAGACCTAAAATCAGAAATAGAATTTGAAATTATCAACGCCATCCTCATCACCGCAGACGCAGTAGATATTCCAGTCCTAGCTATGGAGTCCTCCTCAGTTATAGGCATAGGAACTTCCAGCGCTTCCACATTACAAGCGGATCTATTTAATGAATCAATTTTTCCTAATCCGACTTCAGATTATATACATGTCAATTCAGATCGAACCATTGAAAATTACATCATCTATAATACCATTGGTCAAAACTGTAAACATGGAAATCTATTTCAATCACAAATTGAGATCAACCAATTGACCCCAGGCATGTACACCATCCAATTGGCAGGCCCAAAAGGATTAACTTCTCATAAGTTGATTGTGAAATAAAAAAGAGGAACAAAACCCCGCGCGTTCTTTGTGTTTAGTGTCTAAACTTGGTCTTTGCGTTCTTTGTGTGAACCTGAATACCCTTAGCACTCTAAGTTCAAATTTTCACCAAGAACCCTATCCCAATTTTAAGTTAACAATTCCAAGAAAGCAAGAACCAGTTACCCTGAAAAGCTTGCCCCGATTTTTTTTCGGGGGGTTAAATAATATAG
>JALZWI010000255.1 GCA_023299895.1 Arenicella sp.
ATTACAGAAAACATTAAATCGATTATCATGGAAGGGGGCACTGAACAAGATATCGAAAATCAAGCAGCAAAAGAAGGTATATTGGACTTGCGTGCAGCTGGATTGTTAAAAGTAAAAGAAGGTATAACTTCTTTAGAAGAAATTGAACGTGTAACCAACGTGTAATACACTATTGATATACTTAAGTTTTTTATTCAATAGATCCTAAAGCTGGATGCTAAAATTATTTAATAAAAAATAGTGAACAAACAAAGAGTAGTAAAATATTATGGCGACTAAAAAGCAAGCAAGGGCTGTGGAATTCATTTGGGAAGGAATGAATCAAAAACGTGCTGTTACCAATGGCGAAATAGAAGCGCCATCTCTTGCTCAAGCAAAGGCGATGCTAAGGCAGCGTGGGTTACGCGTCACTAAACTCAAACGCAAACCTAAACCACTATTTTCTAGCGCAAAACAAATTAAACCTGTCGATATAAGCTTTGCATCACGGCAAATGGCAACAATGATCGGTGCAGGCATTCCAATAGCTCAAACATTACGCGGGATTGGTAAAGGCCATGAAAATGGTTCAATGGAAAAACTAATGCTGGAACTTGGTCGTGAGGTCGAATCTGGATCTGCGCTCAGTACTGCTTTAAGCAAACATCCTGTCTACTTTAATCGGTTATTTACCAGTTTAGTTGAGGCTGGTGAAGAATCAGGCAAGTTGGACACTATGCTAGATCGCGTTGCGACTTATAATGAAAAATTAGAAGCTATCAAGAGCAAAGTAAAATCTGCAATGATGTACCCTATCATTGTTTTAGTGCTTGCTGCGGTTGTTACTATTGTTCTTTTGTTATTTGTTGTTCCTCAGTTTGAAACTTTATTTCAAGGCGTGGGTGCAGATTTACCAACGTTAACTCGAACAATTGTGGATATGTCTCGATGGGTGCAAGCCTATTGGTATATCGGGCTGGGTATAATTATAGCAATCATAGTAGGCTTTATGTTTAGCTATAAACGATCGAAAAAATTACAGTTTTTTATGGATAGGGTCCTTATCAAAATACCGGCACTTGGCGTGATTTTCAAAAAATCAGCATTGGCACGTTTCTCGAGAACATTGTCAATTATTTTTGAAGCGGGCGTACCTTTGGTTGATGGAATGAACACTGTTGGCGCCTCGACTGGCAACAGAGTTTACCAAAAAGCTGTCGCGGAAGTAAAAGCAGATATATCAACAGGTCGTACTCTCGAAAGCTCAATGGCAAACACCAAAGTGTTTCCTAATATGATGCTGCAAATGGTATCCAGTGGTGAAGAGTCAGGTGAGTTAGGAAAAATGCTCGACAAAGTTGCCGACTTCTTCGAAAGAGAGGTTGATGACGCTGTTGATGCAATGGCGAGTATTATTGAGCCCGTTATGATCATTATCTTAGGTGTAATTATAGGAACAATGGTTCTTGCTATGTATCTGCCAATCTTTAAATTGGCTTCTGTTTTCTAAGTACTTATTATTACCTAATCTATGTTTTCAGAATTTGCTACTTTGCCTGCAGTAGTCCATATTTTAATGGCTACATTATCAGGCCTGATGGTAGGGAGTTTTTTGAATGTGGTTATTTATCGCTACCCTAAGCTATTAAAGTATCAATGGACTACTCAGTCAAAACAATGGCTTGAAATAGAGGCTGATACTGCTCAAGAACCACCAGGAATCGTTAAACCAGCTTCGCATTGCGGAAGTTGCAAGTCACCCGTAAAGGCTTGGCAAAATATCCCTGTTATCAGCTACCTTTTGTTAAAAGGAAAATGTGCTAAATGCAAAACCCACATTAGTTTGCGTTACCCCTTAGTAGAGATACTAACAGGGGTTATTAGTGGTTATGTTGTATATAAATTTGGCTGGTCTCTACAATCCTTAGCTGGCCTTTTATTAACATGGGTTTTGGTGTCTTTGACTTTTATTGATTTTGATCATCAGTTATTGCCCGATGATATTGTGTTGCCGACTCTGTGGCTTGGTTTAGGTATGAGCTTGTTACCTGTGTTTGCTAATACTGTAGATTCTATAATCGGCACTATATGTGGTTATTTGTGTCTATGGTTAGTATTCCAACTGTTTAAACTAGTCACAGGTAAGGAAGGCATGGGACATGGAGATTTTAAGTTGCTGGCATTGCTGGGCGCTTGGTTTGGTTGGCAGTTTTTACCACAGGTAGTTCTAATTTCAACCATTTTAGGCAGTATTATTGGGGTTACGTTAATTGTGGCCAAAAAAGCTAACAGTGATAACGCCATTCCATTTGGCCCTTATATTGCACTGGCTGGTTGGGTAGCGATGCTTTGGGGCGATGAGATCAACCATATTTACCTTCGTTCTTTGGGGCTCTGACCTGAATGCCTTTAATTATTGCTTTAACAGGCGGTATTGGTAGTGGTAAAACAGTTGCTTCGGATCATTTTGCGACTCTCGGTGTTCCTGTTATTGATACGGATATTATCGCACGTGAGATTGTCGAGCCTGGGCAGCCAACATTAATAAAGTTATGCTATGCCTTTGGTCAAGATATTCTGGATAGTTCAGGAAAATTAAATCGTGGCACTCTACGAAAAGCAGCTTTTTCGAGCTCTAAGAACAAACAAACCTTAGATTCCATTACGCATCCTGCGATCAGAACCGAGACTAAACGCCAAATAGAGCAAGTCGAATTTAATTATTGTATTGTAGTTGTCCCACTGTTAACAAAAGAATCTCCCTTTATTACATTGGCCAATCACATAACCGTGGTCGTGGCCGATAAAGATACAAAAATAAACCGAGTTATGCAGCGTAGTAATCTAAGCCGTGAAGAAACCATGACAATTATGCAGTCTCAAATTTCAGATGAGCGGAGACTCGAGTTTGCTGATGACGTAATTCATAACAA
>JALZWI010000256.1 GCA_023299895.1 Arenicella sp.
ATGTTTCCTGCCCCCGCCATTGAACTGGCGCGCGGTAAGAAACAACCTAAAGCCTCTGGGCGCTGGAAAAGCCAATCGCGCGGCCTCGATGAATTTTACGGGGAATACCCTGTGTCGGGCATGGTGGATGAATTTAACTCAAAAGCGGCGAATAAGGTACGAGGGTTTTTGACGATTTGCGGGAACCCTGTTTTATCAACGCCAAGTGGGAGCCGTCTGGAAACGGCTTTGCCTGATGTAGAATTCATGGTCTCAATTGATAATTACATCAATGAAACCACGCGTCACGCGAACCTTATTTTGCCTACACCGACGGGGCTAGAAATTGATCATTACGACCTTATCTTTCACACGATTTCGGTCAGCAATAATGTAAAGTTTTCAGAGGCACTTTTCCCCGTAGAAAAAGACAGGCCTTATGATTGGCAAGTCCTCAAAGAGTTGATTAAGCGCCTCTCACCAAAAGGCCTTGATCTTTTCACGCGTTTTGCCACGCCGCGCCGCGTGGTGAATTGGGGACTTATGCTTGGCCCATATGGCAAGCTGAGCCATCCTAAAAGGTGGTTTTCAGGCCTGACGCTTAAGAAAGTTATCGCCTCAGAGCACGGCCTGCGTATGGGGCCGATGCAGCCGCGGGTTCCAGACGGCCTCATCACGAATGATCGCAAGATAAATATAGCACCCAAAAATTATACGGCGCGGTTAAAAGAGGTGACAGCAACAGAATTTGCTAAGCTGTCCAATATTTCTGCGCAGCAAAAACCAGATGAATTACGCCTGATTGGCCGGCGTCATGTCAGCACAAATAATAGCTGGATGCATCAATATAGAAAGCTGAGTAAATCCAAAATGGTGCGCTGCACGGCCATGATTAATCCCAGTGATGCAGACCGACTCAAAATCGGGGATGGTGACGATATCTCAGTCAGTACGCGTATTGGCGAGATTAAACTCCCTGCCGAAGTTACGGATAATATGATGGCGGGCACAATCTGTATTCCGCATGGCTTTGGTCATCACCGCAAAGGCACGCGCGTGCCAGTGGCGTCAGAAAAACCGGGCGTTAGCGTCAATGATATTACCGATCATATGCTGATTGACCCGCTTACGGGTAACGCCGCCTTCTCAGGGCAAATGGTCAAAGTTAAAGCCTTGGTAGAACGCCAAGAGGTCGTCACAATAACGGCAAAACCTGTGAGTATTCTTTATGGCTCCCGCACAGGCAACGCTGAAGCTTTGGCCTCTGATGTGGCGCGCAAGGCAGAAACCCATGATATGGCGGCTACTGTCTATTCGATGGAAGATATAAGCTTTGAACAGCTGAGCGGCATGGATCGCGTACTAATCCTTTGCAGCACTTACGGCGAAGGCGATATGCCCGACAACGCCCAAGCGCTTTGGGATGAGGCGTTCGGCGCAGAGAAAGGCGCTCTGGCAAATGTCAATTATAGCGTCTTAGCTCTCGGCGACACAGCCTATGAAACTTATTGCCAAGCAGGGAAAAGTTGGGACGCGCAATTAGAAAAGCTTGGCGCGGCCCGCACGTCCGCGCGTGTCGATTGCGATGTTGACTATACCGAAAATTTTGAAAATTGGATGGACGCCTCACTACCGCTCATCACGAAAGCGGGCAATCAAGACATTCGTATTACCCAAGCATCTCAGGCGAATATTCGCAGCGTTAAAGGCGCAAGCCGTGATAATCCCTTAGAGTTCACCCTAACGGAAAAACGCGCTTTGACAGGGCCAAATTCGAGTAAGGAAACCTATCATTATACGCTCTCGCATCCTGATATTGGCGGGCTTTATGAAGCGGGCGGGATATTAAATATCTTCCCAGATAACGATCCCGCACTGGTGAAGTTGTTTGCCAAAACTGTCGGTATAAATTTATCCGCTAAAAAACATACTGAGCTGGCGCAGCGCCTCATTGACGGGGTTGACCTGCGCACACCCTCGCAAGACTTAATGGATATGGCGGGCATCAAGGCAGAAGATTTGAACGGGATGGACGTAATTGATGTCATCAAACAGCTCGCAGAAAAAAAGGGAGATATCAGCAAAATGCAGGGCCGCATTATAGACTGCCTGCGCCCGCTTATGCCGCGCGCTTATTCTATCGCCTCCAGTTCCAAAACGAACAATGATAAAGTCGATTTATGCGTGGCGACGGTGCGCTATGAACTTGGCGAGCGCGCTTATGGAGGCGTGGCCTCAGCTTACCTTCAAGACCAGCTTGAGGTTGGGGATAAAGTCAGGGGCTATTTTGTAAGTAATAAGGCCTTTGCGCTGCCTCTAGACGAAGCCCAACCTGTTATTATGATTGGCCCCGGTACAGGGTTGGCTCCGTTTCGAGGATTTCTACAAGAACACGCGCTAAAAGGATATACCAGTCCTACATGGCTATTTTTTGGCGACCGTAATCAAGACACGGACTTTCTCTATAAAGAGGAGCTTAAGGCTTATATGAAAACGGGCACGTTGACGAAATTAGACCTCGCCTTCTCGCGCGATCAAGCCAAAAAGGTCTATGTGCAAGACCGTATGCGCGAGAACGCCGGGGAGCTTTTTGACTATCTTGAAAAAAACGCCGCGGTCTTTGTTTGCGGGGATGCCAAACATATGGCCCATGATGTCGACCTCGCTTTGCGTGAAATCATTCAAACCCAAGGCAAGATGAACGCCGTGCAAGCCGATCAATATTTAGACCTTATGAAGCAAGATAAACGCTATGTCCGGGATGTTTACTAATGGTCGATAAAACCGCCCCTCATACGCTGACAGCAAAACTGCCCGGTGATCTTAAAGCCTATATTTTTCGCGGTGAAGACACGCTGAGCGCCGATGAGCCCATCTATGCGATCAACTGGTTTAATACAAAAACGCAATGGGTCTATGATTTTTATAATGTCCTCGCGGTAAAGGCCGTGAAGAAAATTGGCGGGGGACCTTTTTTCAAAGGCAAACATGTTAAAACCCTGCACGGCGGCGACGACGGGCGGCGCGATATTTTATTAGTCGTGCGTTATCCGTCTCTACATAATTTTAAGACCATGTTGGAAGATAAATATTTCCAGATGGTTAGTCTCATCCGCATAGTGGCTGTGGACCGGTTTACATTTGGCATTAGTAAACGCGCGGACGCGGGCCCAGATTTTCAGCCCATAGTAAAATCGCAAACGCGCGCTTATGCCGTCCATAATTATGCTGGGCCGAATGATATAAGAGCTGAGATTCAAAGCTTAGCCAAAGACAGTCCCGTCGATGTGTTTTTCAATAGCCATATAAAAGCTCATATCGGGACAGGCAAAAGCCAAGAGAGCTGCGCCCTCGTGGACTGCATCATAGAAAATGTATTGATTTTAAGCGGGGCTGACGAAGAGGACATTATAGGCTTTGTAAAGGCCGCGGTTTATCAAGACTTAATCCAGAAAACCGAGACGAGTTTTATCGGTCTCTATAGCCGTATTCTTTAGTTCATGAGCACAGGCGACCACATGGAACCATTCAACGGACAGAACATTATCATAACGGGTGTCTCAAGCGGCATTGGAAAAGAAACCGCACGTTACCTCGCCAAACATGGCTACCGTGTTTTTGGTAGCGTTAGAAAAATAACTGATGCGCAGGCCTTACAAAGTGAACTCGGCGAACGCTTTCAGG
>JALZWI010000257.1 GCA_023299895.1 Arenicella sp.
TCGCGCCAATACTCTTTTTTCAATAGGTAACATAAACCCATTAAAATAATTAAAAACCCTAATGTAAAGACACCAATACGGTGGCGCTTTAATTGCGCTGGCTCTGCTAGATAAACTAAAAATGCAGTTAAATCTAACATCGCAACATCAAATTCCTCAGGTGATAACTTGCCCGGATGAACTAATTCAAACTCAGAATCACCAACAATTTTAAACGAAGAGTCATCGCTATTGCCTGAACCATCTTCAGCAGCATGCGCATCGATAGAGCTTGAATGAGCAGGGTCAACTTTACCAACTAGACGTTGCACACCTTGCAGTTCATATAAGGCATGAGGCATTGCAACATTTTCAAATAATGAGTTATTCCACCCACTAGGAGAATTTTCATCTAGGTAAAATGCTCTAAGGTAGGTGTATACCCAGTCACGTTTACGCACACGTGACACTAACGTTAAATCTGGCGGTGCAACACCGAACCACTTTCTTGCATCCTCAACGGGCATCGTGGTTTTCATCAAATCGCCGACTTTTTCCGTGGTAAACATCAAATTTTCTTTCAGCAACTCTTCAGAAATTCCAAGGTCTTCAGCGACTAGGTTATAACGCGCATAAGCCGCGCTATGACAAGATAAGCAATAGTTAACGAATAACTTGGCGCCGTTTTGCAGAGAGCTCATATCGCGCATATTGACATCAACTTTATCAACTACCCCACTTACTCCAGCAGCTTGTACAGTCGCTGTAGTGCTGAACGTAACAATAAGAGCTATTAAAACTGTCATTAAATTTTTCATCGTTTCTATCTCCGCTTAATGTTCGTCAAAGGTGACACGATCTGGCACCGGCTTGGTTTTACCGATACTAGTGAACCAAGGCATTAATATGAAAAATGCGAAGTAAATAACCGTACAAATCTGCGCAGCCAGAGTCTTTAGATCTGTTGGTGAGTTCATGCCTAAGTAGCCAAGTATAAAGAAAGCCACCAAAAATATAGCCAGTGCAATCTTAAATGGCATGCTGCGATAACGAACCGACAATACCGGCGAACGATCTAACCATGGCAATAAAAAGAACATCACAATGGCCGCGCCCATAAAGACAACGCCCCATGCTTTACCGCTGCCTAGCATTAAGGCAACAATAATCACTGCAGCACTGACTGCAATCACGGCTTTGGTTTTTACGCTAAATTTAGCAAACAGTATCATCGCTATGGCTGAGCCACCCGTTATCCAAGATAGTGCCCAAAGAAAATCAGTGGTACTGGCACGTAGAATTGAATAAAACGGCGTGAAGTACCAAAGCGGTACAATATCCGGTGGTGTTTGTAATGGGTTAGCTGGTGCGAAATTATCTTTTTCTAAAAAGATACCGCCTAAATCTGGCGCAAAGAAAATCACGCCTAGATAGATAATCAGAAAACCACATACGCCAACGATATCTTTAACTGTGTAATAAGGGTGAAATGCAACCGCATCTAACGGCTTGCCGTTCTCATCAACGTGATCATAAATGTCGATGCCGTCAGGGTTATTTGAACCCACTTGGTGTAAAGCAATCAAATGCAAAAACACTAAGACGATCAAAATAAGCGGCATTAAGATTACGTGGAACGCGAAAAAACGGTTCAAGGTCGCATCAGAAATAACGAAATCACCGCGAATCCATTCAGTCAAACCAGGTCCGACAACAGGAATCACATCAAACAATGAAAGGATTACTTGCGCACCCCAGTAAGACATATTGCCCCATGGTAGCAAGTAGCCCATAAAAGACTCAGCCATCAAAGCAACAAAGATTAAACAACCAATCAACCAAACCAGTTCACGTGGTTCACGGTGTGAGCCGTAAATAACCCCTCGAAACATGTGTAGATAGACCACTACAAAGAAAGCAGAGGCGCCCGTTGAATGCATATATCGAACTAGCCACCCAAACGGCACATCACGCATGATGTACTCAACTGAGGCAAACGCCAAAGCGGCATCAGGTTTGTAATGCATGGTTAAGAAGATGCCAGTGGCAATCTGAATAACCAATACTAAAATCGCTAATGAGCCAAAAAAGTACCAAAAGTTAAAGTTTTTGGCAGCCCAATATTCAGCTAAATGCTCGTTCCAAACTTTAGTGACCGGCATGCGACGGTCAACCCACTCCATAAAAGCATTCGCGCTTTTATGATTATCATGTCGATGAATCGCCATTACACAGCCCTCAGATCGTCTTCACCGATGGTAATTACATCACCATCGTATTGGTATGGGGGAATTTCCATATTGCTGGTCGCAGGTACGTTTTTGTACACACGGCCCGATAAATCAAACTTAGAGCCATGACAAGGACAAAAGAAACCGCCTTGTGAATCGTCACCCATCTCTGGATCAGGGCCAATCGCTAATTTTTCAACTGGAGAACAACCTAAGTGAGTACACACACCCAACATAACCAGCATGTTCTCTTTATCAACACCTGATCGTGCGGCGTTCTGAGCATAGTTAGGTTGAACACTCGAGGCAGAGTCTGGATCAGCTAAGCTGCCTTCAATTTTAGCTAAGCCGCCCATCATTTCACTGGTTCGATTCAACACAACCACTGGCATTCCACGCCATTCAACTTTGACCATTTGGCCAAGCTGAACTCGCGATGCGTCAAATTGAACTGGTGCGCCAGCATTTTTAGCTCGTTCGCTTGGTGACATGCTCAACACAAAAGGTGTTGCAGCAAAACCGGCACCAATGGCAGCAAAACCACTTGTAATGCCCGTCAAGAAACGACGGCGCTTTTTGTCTTCTACACTCATGTCACTAATTTCGTGATCACCTACGTGATTGTCAGTCATACGTACTCCCGTACATCGGTATAATTGAAATACCCCGCAAAAATGGGGTCATGTAGTACTTAAACTAGTCAAAAATCTGTTTAAAACCCTTTAATATCAAGAGTTTAATAGCGCGACCACAACCAGCATAAGAATGATTTGTTTTATCGGGTCGCGATTGTACCAGATGTGTCAAGTGTTTTGCGCATTTCAGAACAAGAAATAGGCTGTTTTTGATAGTAAATTGATCAATAATCGCTCAGGTAAATTCTTCGTTAACCCAGCATCGATCGCATTGCAGACAAATGTGCGGCACCGACCTCGTCACGTTTTTCAGGGTCATTGGCAATTTTGCTTTCCCAGACAATATGTTCCTCGTCTAACTCATCCAAAAAACGGCTTGGTTGGCAATCGACAACCTCCCCATAACGGCTACGCTTATTGGCATAAGACAGTGTTAATTCACGTTGCGCGCGCGTAATGCCAACATAAAATAAGCGCCGCTCTTCTTCGACCATATCGTCTTCAATGCTGCTGCGGTGCGGTAATATTTCTTCTTCCATGCCAACGATGGTGACATGCGGAAACTCCAAACCTTTGGCTGCATGCAAGGTCATCAACGACACCACATTCGAGTCTGACTCATCGTCATTTTTATCCAAGATTCCCATAAGACTAATCGCGCTGACAACATCGACTAAATCACGTTCAGGCTTTTTAGCCACCATCGAGCGAATCCATTTCAATAATTCTTCGACATTACGCCAACGCCCCTCAGCCTGTTCAGGGCTGGCGCTTTGTTTCACCAACCAGTCTTGATAACCTATTTCGTCGAGCATAATCTCGACTATCTTAACCGGTGTTTCATTTTCACCGCGCTCGACCAGGTCCGTTAACCAACCCTCAAACTGTTTAATTGATCCTTGCCGACTGGGTGGTAAATGATTGTGTAATGCTGGGCTATTGATCGACGTAAATAAGTTACCCTCCTCTTCTTTAACAACCTTAGCTAGCGCTTCAAGCGTGCTTGCGCCAATACCGCGGCGTGGAGTGTTAACGGCTCGAATAAAAGCATTGTCATCGGCGTGATTGGTCATCAAACGCAAATACGCCATCACATCTTTTATTTCGGAACGTTCAAAGAAAGACAAACCACCACTCAAGTAATACGGAATGTGCATTTCACGTAGCTTTTGCTCAAGCATGCGTGACTGGTGATTACCGCGATACAAAATAGCATAGTCACTGTAGGGCGTTTCTTTTTGAAAACGATGCGACATAATATTCGCGACCACTTTCTCTGCTTCTCGCTCATCGGTCTCAGCGGCAATAATAACAATTGGGTCACCAAAGCCTAGATCACTCCACAATTTTTTTTCGAACGGCCTGGGGTTGTTTTCAATAACATGATTAGCCAGCGTTAAAATGCGCCCCATAGAACGGTAATTCTGCTCCAACTTAACCAATGATAAATTCGGGAAGTCCTCACCTAATTGCGCTAGGTTTTCTGGCTGCGCGCCGCGCCAAGCGTAGATCGATTGATCATCATCCCCCACTGCGGTTAATCCACTGCCGCGATTACCTGCAACCAAGGTTTTGACAAGGTTGTATTGCGCTGCATTCGTATCTTGGTACTCATCGACCAATAAGTAGCGAACTCGCGCTTGCCATTTGATGCGAATATTATCGAACTTGCGCAACATCATATTGGGCAAATACAACATGTCATCCAGATCAACCGCATTGCAGGCATGCAAGTACCGCTCATATTCGGGGTACACCTTAGCCGCCGCCGCTTCTATCGGGTTAGTCATCGCCAAACGAAATGCTTGCTCAGGCGTGACTAAGTCGTTTTTCCAACTGGATATTTGATTGCGCACCTGATCCACCAAAGCATCTTGGTCAAGATCCGCTTTGAGTAGCTCGCGCACCACAAATACCGAGTCCTGCGGGTCAAAAATAGAGAAGCCCTTCTTACGCCCAGAGGCTTCGACCTCTTCACGCAAAATCGCCATACCCAGGCTGTGAAAAGTTGAGATGGTTAAGCCCTTGGTTAAATCCTTATCCAGCAACTCCGTCACACGCTGTTTCATCTCACGTGCAGCCTTATTGGTAAACGTCACCGCGTAAATCTGCTTAGGGTCAGTACCAAGCTTACTCAACAGCCACGCAATCTTATAAGTAATTACCCGAGTTTTACCACTGCCAGCACCAGCCAACACCAACATCGGCAAATGACATTCTTGCACCGCTGCGCGCTGCTCAGGATTGAGTTGTTGAAACAAATGAGATGCCTAATTTAGAAAAACACAATCAGCCAATTCTAAAGGCATCATGACTAGAAACAAAGCATTAACTGATTATTAAGTATTTCATTTACAAACAACGTCCATACTCGGTCAAGGGGGCCAGATGGCCCGCTTGAGAAAGAGGGATAGTTTGATATGGTTTCATACGCGGTGTTACTAATACAATAAAGAGATTACCAGAGAGTTTTTGATACATGAAAAAAAATACTGTCATTAAAATATTAGCCACTCTGACTTTGCAAGCAAGTTTCGTCAGCGCCAGCTTTGCTGCGTCTATTATTGTCGATACAACACAGGACAAACTGGTGTCGTTAGTTGATGGTCACTGCTCGTTACGCGAGGCCGTTGAGGCCGCTAATACCAACATAGCGGTGGACACCTGTTCAGCCGGCGATGCAAACGCCACCGATGAAATTATTTTTTTCATTCCTACCCCAGCCACTATTACCTTAAAAGACGAATTTCAGATTTTGGAAGATATAGCGATTAATGGCTTAGGCGCGGATAACTTAACCATTGATGCGAACTCAGTTAGCCGTCACTTTAATGTATCAGCTTCTATATTGAATAACATTACGTTCACAATAGGCCATATTCGTTTAATTAACGGCCAAACGTTTAATCTTGACGGAGGCGCTAGTATTAATTCGCTACAAAACAAAACAATAATTGTGGATGCAGTAGAATTCATTGATAACTTCAGCGGAAATGGCGGTGGAGCAATCAGAGTAGCTAATGAAACAGACCCAACAGCACAAGTACAGCAACTTGTAGTAAGGCATAGCACTTTCCTAAATAATACAGCAATAGGGCCCAGTGGGGGCGGTGCAATACGAATAGGCACGGGTACTTTATTAACAATATTAGATAGTACTTTTATCTCCAATACAGCAAGTCATATAAACGGTTTTGGTGGCGCGATAGCTATGTTTTCAAACACATTGAATCCTGCTACCACTTTTATTAAACGCTCTACTTTCAATGACAACGCATCTAATGATGGCGGCGGTGCCATATCGCTAATCCGTGGCATTATCGACATAAGAGAATCCACTATCGTAGGAAACTCTACTAATAGTGACACGCCAGAGGAAAACTTCAGTAAAGGTGGCGGTATTCAGTTGTCTGAAGAGGCAGAATTGACCCTACAAAATAGCATTATCGCAAATAATATAGATGAATCGATAAATTCACCGAATCCGGATATCAGCTTTAAAAATTCAACCGGGAAATTTTTATCTGAAGGGCACAACTTTATTGGCACTAATGACTGGGGGCAGCTTAGCGGTATTGCCGGTACACCAAATTCGGATGAAGATT
>JALZWI010000258.1 GCA_023299895.1 Arenicella sp.
GTTAATTAGTATCAGCATCAGGTGTGCAGTGTACCTCCCAAATTTACCTTAGAGATAAATTACATTTTAGACCGAGAAAGTTTGGAGAATCATAAAACAGAGACTCTAAAACACAAAAGCTTCGCGAGAAGCGGGGCTTTTGTGTTTTCAAGGCTTACCTTTAGGTATAACCCTTAATAATGGCGGAGAGGGTGGGATTTGAACCCACAAAGGGCTATTAACCCTTGCTGGTTTTCAAGACCAGTGCATTACTCGGCACATTATGTTTCAAGCAAGGACACCCAACATTAGCCCTTGAAAAACCAAGCCTAACATGCGAACCTCATATTACTAAATTCGGACTTTGCCAATGCTAGGTTCCTAACTAAGTTGTCACCAACGTCTAATGCATCATTTATCAAAGGTATGAACATGCGACCTAGTATTATGAAACCATTTCTCAATTCTATAATCTTACTTATGATTTTAGCCATCACCGCGGTCGGCTCAAATGTCTTCGCGCAAATTAACGACCCTCGTGATCTGGCTGGCAATACGTTGTGGCTCGATGGAAGCGATGTCGATGGTGACTTCGTTTCCGGCGGAACCTTCTTGAATGGCACAACATGGGTTGACAAGTCGACTGCTCAAAACGCCAGTGCCACCCAGCTTGACGCCGTTGCGCTTCCGACGATTGTAAATACGTCAGTCAATAATCTGACGGCCGTCCAGTTCGATGGCAATGATTTTATGGATGTGAACAGCACTGCGTTTGGAATGCTCCGAAACGTTGCAGGCGCAACAATGATTGGCGTTCTTTCGACTGACGTGAACACTGCCAACGGCGGCCTCCGTGCATTGATGATTTCTTCGGGGGGGAATTCTGCTGCCTCACGCGCCGGCATTAATCTATTTGACAGCTTTGGCACCAGCATTGGTGGCAACGGTGATTTTGGATTAGCCGGTCGGCGACTGGACTCCGATGATTTCCAGCGGATCGAAGGCGGCAATGTGGTCGCCGGACAAACCGCTACATTGACAGGACTGTTTGACTACCAAGCTGGTGAACTTTCGCTACTGGTAGATGGTCAACAAGAAACGTCAGTAAACACATTTCAATCGCCAGGCATAACGAGTGACACTGACAGCCTCAATATCCGTGTCGGTGCTGACGCCGCCCTCGATACGCCGCGTGGATTCTTTAATGGGCAAATCTCTGAGCTGATCGTTTACGATCGCGTCTTGAGCGTCGGTGAATTAGCGGATATCAATGCATACATTGCTGAAAAATGGACCGGGACGTCAGCCCCTGAACCTTCATCCACATCCGTGCTGCCGAGTCTTCTATTGTTACTAGAGTGAGATAACTATTCTCAGCATCGCGTTCTAGCAAATCTAGTACACGACTGAGTGCGTAAATACTTAGTTGTCGTTTTTTTAAAATTAAACTTCAGTTTGTTCTGCCATCTCAAGTGCGTCATCGACCTCAACGCCCAAACTTCTTGTAATTTAAGCGGTGGCCTCTGCCTATTAGTTTTCCTTTGTTCCAAGGAACTGGAGCGTCTAGATTTTTTAATGTACTCATATTGATACCTCACTGTGAATAGGAGGCATCAATACTACTGATTAATCGTAAACGGGTACTACCTTGCCCAAAACCGCCGTTCAAAATTCAAGACATAACCTCAACCTCTTTACTTTTAAATGTCACTAATCCAAAAACGATGAGTATTAGGCCCGACGAAAAGGTTAGCCATACTAACCAACTTACCGAGATCACATCTCCATGAACTGCTACTGTGAGAACGAAAATAAAGTCAGACATCCAGAGTAAAATAGCCCCTATGCCATTCAATGCTAATGGATAACAGCTTCTCAGAGCACTCCACGCGGCAAATGCGGAGAACGCGGGGAAGAATATAATTACTTGAAAGCTATTATTCCAAACTGAAAAGAACACTAGTAAAAGTACGGAAGCCAACGGAACGATGCTTAACCATTCTGTGTATAGCTTAGCTGGAGGTAATGGTCGAGAAGAGATATAAGAGAATGCCGCTAAAAGGTGTGCTAACGCAAAGATAGCTCCCGCCAAAGGCAAGTGCTCTAGAGCTAGTGCTATATCAGCCACAAATATTATTGCAACTGATAACGCAAGCTTATAAGCGGTTTTCGACTGAACTACAATCCAAGCAGCTAAAACAAGTAACAATTCAGCAGCCCCTTTCCAAACAATTATCAGGGATTTAGGTAGAGTTGCGAGAGCTTCAAATGCTAAACCAGACCTTGCCATTGCACCAAATAAATACGCACTACATAGCAAACAACTAAAAAAGCATAGAAAGAGAGCTAGCCTCATTCGAATCACTTCATTTTTAATGTATTTATTCAGAGGCACTAAATGTCATCCTCGACCTTAATTTGATGTATATGATCTTTTCTTTTTTTAAATGATAATTATTTATAGACCATTGCAGGTCCATGCCGAATCTAGAGCAATGAATTTGTAACTTCTAGTCGATAGGTAAATTGTGGCTAAATGTTGACGACTTAATGTCTCAAATGAGTATCTAACTGCCTGATCGAAAATGCAAGTCTAACAATCAGCTATCTGTTTGTTGCAACGTATATTATATAAGTGTTTTACTGCGCAGTCTTAGACTTTAAAATGCATCCTTATATACAGGTATCTATGAGGCAAGTAGTAGGGGAAAGACCACGGTTAAACCTTGACTGATCGCTTAAGTATAAAAGCTGTAAGTTTTATATGCTCGGGTGAGTGAAAATCAACACTCCATTCCGCCATTACAAAAAAAGCCGCCTAATGGCGACTTTGTTTGTAATGGCGGAGAGGGTGGGATTTGAACCCACGAAGGGCTATTAACCCTTGCTGGTTTTCAAGACCAGTGCATTCAGCCGCTCTGCCACCTCTCCGAATTCTATGATGGACTATCACGTCTGATCTGGCGCGCATATTAACTGAGACTTGTCTTTGTGACAATGCCTGTTGAGTAAAAACTACTGCTTAAGTTATCTATTAAGTTTTGTGGATCCAAATTTTAAAAAATGGCATAAAATTAACTATTAATGGCTGTTGAAAATATCAAACAAGTTCTATATAGTACGCCCACTTGTTGATGCGGGGTGGAGCAGTCTGGCAGCTCGTCGGGCTCATAACCCGAAGGTCGTAGGTTCAAATCCTGCCCCCGCTACCAAGT
>JALZWI010000259.1 GCA_023299895.1 Arenicella sp.
CTAAACCTTACATGGCATCGCCCCTAAATATTTCTGCAATGAGCTATGGCGCTCTAAGTAAAAACGCCATTATGGCTCTCAATAAAGGGGCAAAAATTGGTGGATTTTCTCACAATACTGGCGAAGGCAGCATGAGCCCTTACCATCTCGAACATGGCGGCGATATCGTGTGGCAGATTGGAACGGGTTATTTTGGTTGTCGAAATGAGGACGGTAACTTTAATCAAGAAACGTTTAAAGAAAATGCGACAAAAGATGTCGTCAAGATGATTGAAATCAAACTGTCTCAAGGCGCTAAACCTGGGCATGGCGGAATTTTGCCTGCAGCTAAATTGACTGAAGAAATTGCGAAAATTCGACACGTGCCTATGGGGCAAGATGTCGTTTCTCCACCGGCACATAGCGCTTTTTCCTCTCCAACGGGCTTGCTAGAGTTTGTCAAAACTCTGCGCGAGTTATCAGGTGGTAAGCCGATAGGCTTTAAATTGTGTATTGGCCGCCATGATGAATTTTTGGCGATATGTAAAGCAATGCTAGAAACTGGCATTACGCCGGACTTTATAACGGTGGATGGTGGTGAAGGCGGTACTGGCGCGGCACCAACAGAAATGACCAATTCGGTTGGTACGCCTATTCGTGACGCTCTAATCTTCGTCAATAGCGCGCTTCTAGGTATAGGACTACGAGACAAAATACGCATTATCGCATCTGGCAAAATGTTCTCTGCATTTCATATCCTCAGAGCACTTGCTTTGGGTGCTGATACTGTAAATTCAGCCCGTGGGATGATGTTGTCGCTAGGATGTATTCAAGCCAGAACCTGCAATACAGACCATTGCCCAACGGGTATAGCGACACAAAACCCATCTCGAAATAAAGCGATAGTCGTATCAGATAAGGCGCAACGAGTCGCCAATTTTCATCGTGAAACTGTTACTAATCTAATCGAACTGATAGGCGCTGCTGGTTTAGAAGGCATTCACCAACTTGAGCCCAAACACATCAACCGACGTGTGCAAGGGATTGATGTGAAAAGCTATGCTGAACTTTACCCAAGAATTACTCAAGGTTGCCTTCTTAGTGACGCGAAGGTACCTGACTCTTGGAAGGATGCCTGGAGCTCAGCGAACCCCTCTACATGGTAGCTAAATAGCCGGAACCATCAATTCAAATACACACATTGACGATTGCTTTTACGAGTAATCGTGACAACCGAAACTAAGCATCCAAACTGGAGAAGTAAATGAAAACAACAGACTTATTTATAAAAGCATTAGAAAATGAAGGCGTAGAAAAAATTTATGGAATTCCAGGTGAAGAAAACCTAGATTTCATTGACTCACTAAAAGATTCATCAATAGAGTTAGTGCTGACTCGCCATGAACAGGCTGCTGGATTTATGGCAGCTACTTATGGTCGCCTAACCGGTAAGCCAGGTGTTTGTTTGTCGACGCTTGGCCCAGGAGCTACCAACTTTGTGACGGCAGCGGCGTATGCACAACTAGGCGCAATGCCTATGATTATGTTGGCGGGCCAAAAACCGATTCGAAAAAGCAAACAAGGGCGCTTTCAAATTGTTGATGTGGTTGGCTTGATGAAACCAATCACCAAATACTCAGAACAAATAGTTGATGGTAATAATGTGCCAGCAATGACTCGTGATGCTTTCAGAATTACCATGGAAGAGCGACCCGGTGCGGCGTATTTGGAGTTGCCAGAAGACATCGCAGCCGAACAAACAGATGCAACAATATTCGATGTTGTTGGACATCGTCGACCAGACGCCGATGAGTCTTCGATTGATGAAGCGATTCGTATGATCGAAGCCGCTGAACGCCCACTTATCTTAATTGGAGCTGGCGCTAACCGCAAACGCGCGGGCAAGGCATTGGCTAAATTGATCGACAAAACTGGAATTTATTTTTTCAATACTCAGCTAGGCAAAGGCGTTGTTGATGAACGTCATGACAAATTTATTGGCACTGCAGCTTTATCCAGCAACGATTTTTTACACTGTGCAATTGAGCGCGCAGATCTGATTGTGAATGTTGGTCATGACGTAATTGAAAAACCTCCGTTTTTCATGGAAAAAGGCGGCAAGAAAGTTATTCATATCAACTTTTTTGCGGCGCATATTGATGACGTTTATTTTCCACAACTCAATGTTGTTGGTGATATTTCGACATCGATAGATCGTATTACTGACAAAATTTCGATGAATCAGGCGCGTGATTTTTCCTATTTTGGTAAGGTCAAAAACGAAGTAGAAAATCATTTAACTAAGTATTTCGAAGACGATCGTTTTCCAATCCTACCGCAGCGTCTAGTGAATATTTTACGTCAAAAATTAGATGATGAAGATATTGTGACTTTAGACAATGGGGTATATAAAATATGGTTCGCGCGGAATTATAAATGCCATGCTCCTAATACATTGTTACTTGATAATGCATTGGCAACTATGGGCGCAGGCTTGCCATCGGCAATGGCTGCAAAAGAATTATATCCACATAAAAAAGTCGTATCAATAAGTGGTGATGGTGGCTTTATGATGAATTCTCAGGAATTAGAAACGGCGATTCGAATGGATCTCGATCTAGTTGTGATTATTCTGAACGACAGCGCCTATGGAATGATTAAGTGGAAGCAAGAAGGAGAAGGGTTTGATGATTTTGGCCTAGATTTTAAAAATCCTAATTTTGTTCAATATGCAGAGAGTTTTGGAGCCATTGGTCATCGTCCAGAAAGTCATGATGATTTTGAGAGCATACTCGATACAGCGCTTAACACAAAAGGTGTGCATGTCATTGACTTGCCGGTTGATTATTCGATGAATCACTCGATCTTAAATGTGCTTCTTAAAGAAAGCGCGTGCATTATTTAGGATATCTGACGAACGATGCGCATCACAGATGCGCTTACTTATTCTTAATTTGACAATACAACGGCAAGTCCACTATGACCACAATAAACGTTAACAACCCATTCGATGGCTCACTTATTAGCACTATCCCAAAACGCTCGGGAGCTGATGTTGAGCAGGCGCTCGAGAATGGGTATCGTTTATTCGCTGATCGTGATAAGTGGTTACCGGCCTATCAGCGTATTGCCATTTTGGAAAAAGTCGTTGAAATCATGTCCGCTCAAGTAGAAGATCTGACGCAGTTGGCTGCTCAGGAAGGAGGCAAACCGTTAGTTGATTCAAGAGCTGAGGTATTGCGTGCGATTCAAGGCGTGAAGCTAGCGATTGAACACATACCGCAGATTAAAGGTGAAGAAATTCCGATGGGGCTAACCGAAAGTTCCACACAGCGCCTGGCCTTTACTAGGCGTGAGCCGATTGGCCTTGTGTCGTCTATTAGCGCGTTTAATCACCCGCTGAACTTGATTATCCACCAGACAGTGCCAGCTCTCGCGGTTGGCTGTCCTGTCATTATCAAACCCTCTGATCGCACGCCCTTGTCATGTTTGCGTTTTGTCGAGATATTGCATGAAGCTGGTTTGCCAAAACATTGGTGTCAAGCGCTTGTCTGTGATAACGCCGATGCGGAAAAATTAGTGACAGATCCGCGTATAAATTTCTTTTCATTTATTGGTTCGGCTCGAGTAGGTTGGATGCTACGTTCAAAACTCGCTCCAGGTACTCGTTGTGCGCTTGAACATGGTGGCGCAGCGCCGGTTATTGTGGATGAAACAGCTGACCTGACTATGGCGATCGATAGTTTGTTAAAAGGTGGGTTTTATCACGCTGGGCAAGTGTGCGTATCTGTGCAACGCATATTTGCGCATGAGAATGTTTGTGAAAACTTAGCAAACCTACTTGCGGCGCGAGCGGGCGAACTGGTGGTTGGTAACCAGCTCGATTCGGCCACTGAAGTTGGTCCACTTATTACCCCACAAGAAGTTGAAAGAGTGGGCCAATGGGTTGATGAAGCTATAGACAAAGGCGGCAAATTACTGACCGGTGGCAAAGCATTAAATGATACATGCTACGCACCTACGGTAATTTTAGACCCGCCTGCCGACTGTAATCTCTCGCAGTTGGAAATTTTTGGCCCCGTAGTCTGTGTGTACAGTTTTAAACATAAAGACGATGCCATTGCCAGAGCCAATGGCTTAGCTGTGGCATTTCAAGCCGCGGTCTATACTGAAAACTTGAATGATGCACTTGATATGTCTGCCAGACTTAATGCGACTGCGGTAATGGTCAATGATCACACAGCGTTTCGTGTTGATTGGATGCCATTTGGTGGACGTGATGCTTCGGGCATCGGTATGGGTGGCATTCAGTATTCAATGCATGAGATGACACGTGATAAAATGACAGTGATTAAGAGCACCGTATTGTAATCAATC
>JALZWI010000260.1 GCA_023299895.1 Arenicella sp.
GCATGTTCAATTGGAATGCCAACATGATGAGCCGCAGCAATAGCGGCTAAGGCATTGTGCATATTATGATCACCAATCAATGGCCACTGTGCTTTGTATACAACATCTTTGTGGCGCAAATTAAAGGTGCCGGCATCTGCAGAAATTTTATCGCATTGCCAGTCACTGTCAGAGTTAGCAAAACTAGCTGTATTGCTCCAACAACCTAGTTCAAGTGTTTCATTAATCGCTGGTGATTGTTGGTTATGAATAATTAAACCATCTTGTGGAATGGTTTTAATTAGGTGATGAAATTGAGTTTGAATGGCCGCTAGATCAGCAAAAATATCGGCATGATCGAATTCTAGATTGTTCAGTACCAAAGTACGTGGTCGATAATGCACAAATTTTGAACGCTTGTCACAAAAGGCGGTATCGTATTCATCTGCCTCAATCACAAAGAAGGGTGTTTCACCTAAGCGGGCAGACTCGCCAAAGTTTTCAGGTACGCCACCAATTAAATAACCAGGCTGCAGTTGATTATCTTCAAGCAACCAAGCCAAAATGCTCGCCGTGGTCGTTTTACCATGGGTGCCAGCAACGCCGAGTACCCAGCGGCCTTGTAATACGTGCTCACTTAGCCACTGCGCGCCAGAGGTGTAGGCTAAACCTTTGTCGAGCACATGTTCTAACTCAGGGTTGCCGCGTGAAATGGTATTGCCAACCACAACAATATTCACATCTTCACTGATGTTGTTAGCGGCGTAACTTTCAAATAATTGGATGCCCAAAGACTCTAATTGAGTACTCATTGGCGGGTAGGTGTTGGCATCTGAGCCAGTAACGGTATGGCCTAAATCACGCGCTAAACGTGCGACGCCACCCATAAAGGTTCCGCAAATTCCGATAATATGTACGTTCATAGGTCAGGTAGTGGACTGTGCTTCCAGCATCATGGACTGCATTCTCTCAAAAATATCTGGAAACAACATCAGCAACACTAAGCCGATAATAAAGTGGTAAATGATTGTGATGATAATAGATTGAAGTGTGGTGCAGTCAATCGCTTCTCGTAATATCAAAATCATTATATAGAAATTCCATGCAGTTAATATCAAGCCCATTACCCCAAGGCCAGGTAATTGCATGATGATTAAAGCGATGAATTGTAAAATTGCTGATACGCCAAATAAAGCGGTAATAGTTTGAATGAACCGTACTTTTTTTTGCGTAATGCTGAGCAATAAATAGAAAATTACCGCTTGCGTCACCACTTGTACGACCACAAAACCCAATGGCTGAGAAAACGTGCCTGCGAGCACTATGCTAAAATAGCTTGTCGCGATCGTCGCGACTAACGCAATGACAGCCGCAGACGAATCATACAAAATATCTTGCGGGCGACGTTTTAAAATTATTATTTCAAATAGTTGGGTTAGGATTTTCATGGTTGCTGCAGTTGTCTCATGTTAGGATCGTCAGTATAACAAAATGAAAAATAATAATTAATGAACCACCTTATAGAATTCCAAGAACAGTTAGACGAACTTGAGCCAATTTTTTTAGAGTTAGCGGCAAAATCTGGAATTGTTGCAGTCGATACCGAATTTCTACGTGAGAAAACCTATAGCGCTAAACTTTGTTTGGTGCAGCTGGGGGTAGGCGAGCATCAGTATTGCGTCGATGTGCTGGCAATAAAAAATCTATCATCTCTAAGTACGTTGTTTGCCGATGAAAAAATCACCAAGTTATTCCATGCTGCTCGACAAGATATTGAAGTCATCTATCAAACTTTAGGGGTCATTCCAAAGCCAATTTTCGATACACAGTTGGCAGCGGCTTTTTGTGGCATGGATATGCAAATTGGTTATGGTCCAATTGTAGAATCTGAACTTGACGTAGTATTAGCGAAAACACAATCACGAACCGACTGGACTCGACGCCCTCTAAGCGCAGAACAACTTGAATACGCGGCTGATGACGTGGCCTATTTAGAACCATTGTATCAAAAATTAATGTCTCGCCTGACAACTGATGACCGCTATCAATGGTATCTAGAAGAAATTAACACGTATTACAACCCCGATTTATATGTAATAGACCCTGCCGTTGCCTATAAACGCGTCTTTGGCGGCAACCTCAATCGTTTACAGCAATATACTCTCAAAGCCTTAGCAGAGTGGCGCGAGCAAACCGCACAAAAACGAGATATTCCTAGAACTTGGGTATTAAAAGATGATCGTCTTTTTGAGCTGGCAATTAAGCAACCAGAGACGATAGACGAGGTTCGAAAGCTCGGTGTGTTTGGGGCTAAGTCGGTTAAATATTGGGCGCCTGAAATCATTAAAATCATTGCCGACGTTGATGCTGAAGAAGTCCGAATATGGGACAAAGTTGAACCTCTCAACAAAGAACAAAAGGGCATTTGCAGTAAAATGATGAAACAGCTCAAGCTCTACTCAGAGCAGAACGAGATTTCACAAGGCCTGTTAGGGACGCGCCGTGACGTAGAAAACCTGTATCGACACCGTGAATCAAAAAAATTACAACAAGGCTGGCGTAATGAGATTGTAGGCAAGCCATTGGTTTCGTTTTTGGAGGCGGTTTAATTTTCTATGTTTCAACGACTCTGAGCCCATGAGAACGCGGCCAATAATTACTCAGAAACAAATTACTGC
>JALZWI010000261.1 GCA_023299895.1 Arenicella sp.
ACCGCAAAGGCGAACACATGAACTTATTTGAGAGCATGTACGCGCAAGGCTATGTACGCGCCCGGGTTGATGGTCAAATCATTGATCTATCGGAGCCCCCTACTCTTAAAAAGAATTTCAAGCACAATATCGACATCATTATTGATCGACTCGTGATTAAAGAAGGCAATGAACAGCGGATGGCGGAGTCCTTTGAAACCGCATTATTATTAGCTGAAGGTGTCGCTGAAGTGTTAGTTTTGCCAAGCGAAGATGACGGCGATGAACAAACATTGGTTTTCTCAGCACGCTATGCTTGCCCGCATTGCGGGTACAGTCTTAGCGAATTAGAACCGCGTCTATTCTCGTTCAATAATCCAATTGGAGCCTGTACCGGCTGTGATGGACTTGGTACTAAGCAATATTTTGACCCAGAACAAATTATTTATGATGATGAATTGAGTATTGCTGCTGGCGCGATTAAGGGGTGGGATCGTCGTAGTTTGTTTTACTTTCGTATGTTACAAAATGTCGCTAGCCATTATGGCTTTGATGTCGAAGCGCCATTACAAGACCTCAACAAAGATCAACATCAAAAATTATTATATGGCAGCGGCGACGAAAAAATTGAATTCAGCTACCTACGTCATAAAGGCAATGGGGTTGTGCGTAATCATGAATGGGAAGGCATTATTCCTAATATGGAACGCCGTTATCGTGAAACTGAATCCAATAGCATGCGTGACGAGTTGGCTAAATATATTAACTCACAAGTATGCCCTGACTGTACAGGCACTCGCTTACGTCTTGAAGCGCGTAACGTATTCATCAATGAACACAGTGTTGATCAAATTGTGTCGCGCTCGATCGGCGATGCCTTAAAATTTTTTGAAGACTTAAAATTAACAGGCAATCGTGCTCAAATAGCCGAGAAAATTGTTAAAGAAGTCAGTGATCGCTTAGGTTTTTTAGTCAATGTTGGTTTGAATTATCTAAGCTTAGATCGCTCTGCCGAAACACTCTCGGGTGGTGAAGGACAACGAATTAGGCTGGCTTCACAGATTGGCTCTGGTTTAGTCGGTGTGATGTATGTGCTCGATGAACCGTCAATTGGTTTACATCAACGTGACAATGATCGTCTGATCAGCACATTGACCCACCTGCGCGATTTAGGCAATACCGTAATTGTGGTAGAACACGATGAAGATACGATGCAACACGCTGATTACATTGTTGATATTGGCCCTGGTGCAGGCGTACATGGCGGCCATATTGTTGCTGAAGGCACTATTGAGGATATTCGAAATAACCCAAACTCGCTGACGGGTAAATTCCTATCTGGCAAAGAAGTCATCGCGATTCCTAAAAAACGCAATACCGCAAAAGATAATCAACATATTCGTATTAATGGTGCCACTGGTAATAACTTACAAAGTGTTTCTGTCGATATACCGATGGGTGTATTAACCTGTGTCACGGGCGTATCGGGCTCAGGTAAATCAACCTTGATCAATGGCACGCTATACCCGGCTGTAGCGCAAAAAATAAACCGCAGCCGCATTGAATGTGCGCCGCATGAGAGCATTGATGGTTTAGACTTATTAGACAAAATTGTCGACATCAATCAAAGCCCTATTGGCCGAACTCCTCGTTCAAATCCAGCAACTTACACGCAATTATTCACCCCAATTCGCGAGTTATTTGCTGGCACTCCGGAAGCAAGAGCGCGTGGCTATAAACCTGGCCGATTCTCGTTCAATGTTAAAGGTGGTCGCTGTGAGGCTTGTCAGGGTGACGGCATGATCAAAGTGGAAATGCACTTCTTACCAGACATCTATGTCGCCTGTGATGTATGCAAAAGCGCTCGCTACAACCGCGAAACGCTTGATATCCGTTACAAAGGCAAAAACATCAGTGATGTGCTCGATATGACCATCGAAGATGCCGCTGATTTCTTTACTGCAGTGCCGAATATTAAACGCAAGCTCGATACCTTGATGTCTGTCGGCCTTGGTTATATAAAGCTCGGCCAAAGTGCGATCACCCTATCAGGTGGCGAAGCACAACGTATCAAATTATCACGTGAGTTATCCAAACGTGATACAGGCCAAACCCTCTATATTCTCGATGAACCGACCACTGGCTTACATTTTTATGATATTCGACAATTACTAGAAGTACTACACACATTGCGCGACCAAGGCAATACAGTCGTCGTAATCGAACATAATTTAGATGTTATTAAAACTGCGGATTGGATTATTGATTTAGGCCCTGAAGGTGGAAATGGCGGCGGTACGGTTGTCGCACAAGGCACTCCTGAGGATGTCGCTAAAAAGAAAGGGTCTTATACAGGCAAATATTTAGCGTCTTTTTTAAAGAACTAATCCATTAACACATGACTTTTTTAGTCTAACAACAACATAATTACTGCCGGCAGAAAACTAACACCACTTGATTGTGAGTCTGGATCAATTGTCTCTAAGGCTCCACTTAAGTCAAGGCGTCGTCGAGAAACTGCATTTTGTGTTAATAATGGGCCTTTAATCTGTAATAAATTTTTAACCGCAGCGACCGACATTGATGGAGCAGCATGACGAATGACAGCCCAGGCACCTGCCACATGAGGAGCAGCTAATGACGTACCGTCGCCGTTGATTGTAGGGACAGTCGTAAAACCACCACCGTCAGTTGATGTTGTAATATTCACCCCTGGCGCAAATAAATCTAACGCAGTACTAGTATTATTATCTGCCCAGACGGTATCCGAGGTGTCAAAACTAGCCGCAACCGCGATGGTGTCAGAAATACACGCTGGAGATTGCATTTGGCTGGTATTGCCAGAATTGCCTGATGCTGCAATCACTGCAATATTTGCTTGGGTCAATAACGCAATAATCGGTTGTTCCGGTTGATCATCGCAAGTGCCGGGAAATAACTCTGAGGAACCTAAGCTTAGATTTACCGCAGCAATATCATAAATATTTCTTAGGTCATAGACACGCTGCAAGCCTGCGATTAAATCACTATCGAAACTACCTATACAAGTTACTTCAGGAAAACAATATGTCTCATCATTGATTTGTGAATAAATTTGAATGGATATCAACTGCGCATCGCGCGCTACCCCGTCAAAACTAGTGCCATTACCTACCGCCACGCCAGCCACCTGTGTTCCATGACCACAGTCGCTTAAAGAACAAGGCAAAGCAGAATTAGTTGCAGTTGAACTGGCAGTTCCGCCTGGACACAATGAAGTTGCACTATCCGCAGCATTGGTCGTTGAGTAACACGCTTCAGATACTACTTTGCCAGATAAAAATGAGTGGGTTTTATCAATGCCTGTGTCTAACACCGCTACGGCCCATTGACTATTACCATGATAGGGTGAAGAATCTTGGCTTGGATACACTCTGACAACACTTTGGGCTAATGAAGGCTTGAGAAGCCTATCTTGTGCAACGCTAATATCTGGATTTGCAAGCAACTGCTCAAGGTCATCTGCATTAACTGACATGGCCATTTGGCTCACCACATCAAACTGTTTAACCTTACGTACTGACTTCGACAAACCCGTTAATAATCGAGATTGCCGACTTGATAATTCTGCACGATAGGCGCTCCCACCTATTGCGCCACTAACTCTAGCTTGCATGCCATTAAACGTAACGATAATAGCTATTTCATCTTGCAAGTTAGCGGCCAAGTTGGCACGTAGAGACTGCTTTTTTTGCGTATGCGTTGCGGCAATTGTTGTTTGGCTAAAAATAAAAACCAAACAAATAGAGGTGATCATTAAACGAATTGTCAGACTTAATTTAACCATTAACGAATATATTGATACTAATAAATTTATTGGGTGATTGACGATCAAAAAATAGCATCGGCTAAAACGTCGGTAAGATTAGAGCCAACAGTCTGATCGCTCGCGGAATTGCATGAATATGTAATATCAAACCTAATAGTTGATAATGGTAAACAGGTAATAGCATCTGTTGCTGGGCCAGACCATTCAATTTCAATGCCTGCAACATCACTAATTTGCGCTGGCAGAGTCGGCAAAACAATCACATCATCGGCACTAGCGCCCATGATAGCGATATCGATAATAGTCAAATCTACATCAGCAGGATCAATCGCGTCGGATAACAAAGTCACAAAAACTTGACCAACTGGTGGGTCACCGGCACATTTCGATGCTGTATTAGCCGACAATACAGGCATCGAACCACAAACTGACATTTGTGCATGAGCCGGAATAACAACGGTACTAATCAAAGGCGGAGTCCATGTTAATAACTTGCGACGTATTTTATCAACCTTATTTATCACGTGTAGTGTCTCCATAAATCATTAAATATGTGTCTTGTTAAAATACTAACTGCTCTACTGTTATTAATTACCAAGTATTACCATGTCGTCAGGCCCAAGAACCGCCCAACCGAGCAGTACATCAAGTTGATATGGGTAATCTTGTGCTAACGCTTGTTTTGCTGACAATACTGCATCACCGATACGCATTCCTTGATTTATTCGAGCAAATAGCAGATCTGCCATACGCACTTCTGCATCGGCTTTGGTGAAACTTGAAGCGCCCATCACCGTGACCGCGCC
>JALZWI010000262.1 GCA_023299895.1 Arenicella sp.
CAAGAGGGGCTGCTTGCTACCCCTGCGAAAGCTCCTCCCGTTGTTGTATCGCGACTACTGCCAGCAGCAACAGCAACAGCAACAACAACAGCAGCAACACCAACTGGCACGCTCTGACCTTCTTTACCACACACACCAACACCTGAATCAAGCGCTAAGTCATTGCCAACCATACTGATGGTCTGCATCGCTTCTGGACCACTACCGATCAAGGTTGCACCCTTAACAGGTTGCGTGACTTTGCCGTCTTCAATCAAATAAGCCTCACTGGAAGAAAATACAAACTTGCCCGATGTAATATCAACTTGACCGCCACCAAAATTAACCGCATATAAGCCTTTTTCAACTGATTTAATAATATCTTGCGGATCATCTTGCCCAGCATGCATATACGTATTCGTCATCCGCGGCATTGGCAGATGTGCAAAAGATTCACGGCGACCATTACCCGTCACGCCCATCCCCATTAATCGCGCATTGTGCTCATCTTGCATATAGCCCTTAAGAATGCCTTTCTCGATCAGTACGGTGTTTTGAGTTTGATTGCCTTCATCATCTACACTTAGTGAACCGCGACGATCTAACAAGGTTCCATCATCGACAACCGTACATAGCTCCGAAGCAACTTTTTCACCCATGCGACCTGAAAATGCCGATGTGCCTTTGCGATTAAAATCACCTTCCAATCCATGACCTACCGCTTCATGCAATAAGATGCCAGGCCAACCAGGGCCGAGTACCACAGGCATGGTGCCCGCAGGTGAGTCTATCGCATCAAGACTAACAAGTGCTTGGCGAACCGCTTCATGCGCATAGAAGGTGATCGTTTCAGCATCAAAATAGTCAAAGGCAAAACGACCGCCCCCGCCCATCGAACCACGTTCACGGCGGCCATTGTCTTCAACAATGACGCTCACATTTAATCTAATTAACGGCCTAACATCAGGGACTTGTCGGCCATCGCTGGTCACTATTAGGACCACTTCATAAACGCCAGACAAGCTTGCTGTGACCTCTTTTACCCGCCCATCATGACTGCGCGCAGCTATATCTGCTTGTTCTAAAATCGACACTTTACTTGCGTCATCCATAGCTGCAATTGGATCTAAATCAGTATACAAAGCAGGTGTCGAAATAGTTTTTCGCGGCGCGCGTTGTTGTCGATTTTGTCCCTGCTTACCAATCGCAGAAACCACATCAGTCGCAGCCAATATTGCTTCAGGATTTAGATCTTCACTATAAGCAAATGCGGTCTTTTCACCGCAAACTGAACGCAGCCCAACCCCTTGATCAATATTGAAACTACCGGTTTTAACCTTACCTTCATCCAAAGACCAGCTTTCATGTTTAGAGTATTGAAAATACAGATCAGCAAAATCATTGCCGCTGACATTACTCAACTTATCAATTACTTGACTTAAGTATTGCTGATCAAGCCCCGTCGGCGCTAATAAAATTTTCTCAGCAGCATCAAATGCATCTATTTTCATATTGATTTAATTCTTATGTAGGAGGTTGCTTATTTATAAGGGCGGAATCGACAGATTAAACAGCGAAACCCACACTTGTTTTTGGCGAAATAGTCTTGATCAATCACTATGGTTAGTTTTCAATTTAGAATTTCTTTGTTCATTCATCGTTTACATCAAATTCGACCATTTCAAAGTCCTCCCAAGTGCCTAAAGCTCGATAACTTTTGTAGCTTGCTGAACGCATTTCTTCTTTAAATAACTGTTGAGTCAGAAACACGATAGCGCCAGCAGCTGGATTTGCTAAGGCGCTTAATAAAGTGAGATTGCCTCCCAGTTCAGGTGATAAATGAATTTCCATATCGATCAGCTCTTTATCCAAGTCAAGCTTACCTTCCATGTTGACAAATACCGAAGGCGTAAAAATATAGGCTTCGCGCATAATAGCTTCACCATCAGCAAAAACCCCGCTATAGCGCATGCGATCAAACTCTAACCCACTGGAAATAACATCACTGAAATCCAACGTCAGTCGGCGTGCGATTGCATTAAAATTCAACAAACCTAATAGCTTACCTGTTCCTGGTTCTATTTTAACCAACTCACCATCTTGCACGCGTAAATCAAACTCACCATTTAAACGAGAAAAATCAAACTCATGTGGTGCGCCAATCCAATTTAAATTCGCTGTTAAACTGCCGTCACCCTTGCTAACTATTCCACCCATGTCCAATTCTTGTAAAGCACCACCTGCTTCATCGATAGTAGTCTGAATATCAAAACTGGTTATCGTTCCTGTCTCCGGAGTATTTGCCCACTCGCCTTGTGCTGTGGTGTTAACACCTTGGTGTTCCAACTCAAAATTTATTAGTTTCCAGGCACCATCTACGGGTTCACCTCGCATTTGTAAATGACCAAGCTGTTTACGTACAAAGCGAAAAGAATTTACATTGATATCGATAATAGGGTAATTACCTGGGAGCAAAGTATTATCAATTGGGTTCAGTGGCGGTTTTTCCTTTGGGCCTTCGCTAATATATAGTTTGGATAAATTAAAACGATAAACAGCTATTTCATCTCTTGGCTGCGCTTGAATAATGCCATCAATGTTGTCACCTATGATGGAGCCAACCCAATTGCCACCATCGCTAGAGACAGCAGATAATTCAATGGAACCAAATTTTCGTCCTAACAACGTAGGATCTTTGGCCAACACTTTTACGGATCGCATAGAATCCAAAAATGCAGTGTCTGTAGTGCCTGAATCAATACCCTCAATTTTAATTTGGCTCAACTCGATTATCGCTTCTAACCAAGCATCTAAATCTATTTCGTCATAATTAATATCGAAATTAATACCATTTTTTACAGTTCGATTACCGCCCAAACTAATAATCGACTTATCTAATAAATTATTATTTTTGGTTTTATCACCTAAAAATTTGGCGAATAAGTGATCACCAATATTAATACTCAAGCTTTGCTCAACATTCTGCCCCACCGTCATCTCTAACGCTAGTGGTTGCTGAGTTATCGCTAGTTTTTTGAGCGGCGCTGGCGCCGTCACATTGACTCCACCTAGATTTGAAGACGCTAAAATTTGTGCTTGTGGTCCGTCTACTAAAATAGTGCCTTGCCAGTCAGTTTTACCTTTCATCCAACTTAGAACATGGTCGCCAACCCAAGGCCTCAACTCAACTACGTCGGCTATTCCTTGCGCAGTCACCTGAAGAACTGGTGGCTGTGCGGCTTCAATAGTGTTTACTTTTGCTGTGACTAGGCCGCCTAAAAATTGACCTTCAATGTTATTCGATTCTGCGCTCTTTTCAGTAAACTCAACAAAACCACTAATATTAGAGACTGGCACATTTTCTGGCAGCATAAGTTGCCCGTCTTTAAGAGACGCTCTGCCCGTGACTTTAGTCAATGTAACGTCACTAAGCGGAATATTAACCACCACATCGGCACTTACCAAACCTCCGTCTGACGTGATCGGCAAGGCTTGCTTAGGCTCTGTGCTTTGTTTTGGTATTAACGGCCCATCAAATAAAAAATCCATCACGGTCGGTAAAGACGATTGCATTGATGCATCAATATCGAGCGCCCGATCTTTCCTAAAAATAGAACTAATGGTTACTTTCGCTTTGTCCACTTGATCTTGAGCGACCCAAGCCTCATCAGATAAAAATTCCAGTGTTGAGTTTTCAACTTGCACAATACCTTTAGCTTTTAATAACAACGGCCAATCGCGTTCATAACCATAGTCCAACTCAACATCGTGATAGTTCGCACGACCAGTTAATTGAGCACTGCCGTCATATAAAGCATCCTTTGTAACACTGCCTTGGTAACGTATGCTACCGTCTGACGCAGCGCCTGTTAACACTGCATTTTTCCACCACTCACGAAACAAGCTAATTCGGGGGTCTTGAGGAAAATAGTTCTCCAACAAAAATAAATTTGGCACATCAAAGTCTGCGCTTGCATCAAGCGTTATTGATCCAGAAAATGCCGTATCGGCTGACCTATTTACAACCTCACCTGCCGAAAAACTAAGATCTTTTATAGAAGCACCCTTGAACAAGTCCGCAAAATTACTAATGCGTGTTTTGCCTGTGGCAATTTCAGCAACCGCATTCATATTTCTGATGTTGGTAATTTGGTCACGAAAAATACCATCACTGA
Organism: Arenicella sp.; assembly: GCA_023299895.1. The sequence continues at coordinate 4,155 of JALZWI010000262.1, forward strand.
GTTTAACCTGAATTTTTTCACTCTGACTTAAATCCCAGGAAAAACTGCCTGAAGCTTGAGTGATCGGGAACGGTTGAGCAAACCAACGATCCCAAGAAAATTCGGCTGATTGAGTTTCAAAATGAAAAACACCACCTTTCGATGACGCTTCAATTGAACCATTCAAGTTATTCATTGCTGGCATATTGTCAGTCGACTTACAGGCTACTCCAGTTGCTTGTGCAGTCAGTGACCAATCATTAAAATCCAAAAGTGGTCCTGAAAAATTGAATTGAGCATTACTTAACTGACCCGAGAGTTCTGAGTTTAGTACCCAACTTTGAGTGCCACCGATACCAGTTAATTGTAAAAAGTCACGGATTACTTCTATATCAAGGCTTTTTAACTTCAGCTGCCCTTTACCACCCGAAACGTTTAATGACAAATCATCCGAAGCTAAGTAGCGTTTACCTTGCTCCCCAAGAATCTCTAAAGAGTAATCCCAGTCACTTGAGTTGATCACATCCCCATTGCTCTGCGACTTAAATGCCAGTGCCCCTTGCGGCAATTTAATCGTCGCTATCATCGAACGAGCTTGTTGCTGACGTTCATATAAAAAAGAAATGTCGTTAAAGTAATCTACATTATCAAACGATTTCCGCCAAACGATTGATCCGTCATGCCAAGTAACACTGTGATGATCAAGTAACCAAGAAATTAGACGCCTTAGATTAAAACCTTTCGATTGGTTTGAATTAAGCTGGATTCCTGCTATTTGTAATAAGCCATTATCTAGCTTATCCTTAATTTCT
>JALZWI010000263.1 GCA_023299895.1 Arenicella sp.
ATGGAAGTAAATTTTCTTCAATGGAAATCAAAATTAACTTTCTTGAAAATCTCAGGCTTGAGGCTAAGTTTGACGACTATACGGTGGTTACTGACCAGCCGATTCGTTATAAGGGCGAAGGCTCTGCGCCAAGTCCGTTTGATTATTTTTTAGCTTCTTCGGCCTTATGTGCAGCATATTTTGTACGAGTATATTGTTTAGCACGAGATATTCCGACCGAGAATATTCGTTTATCACAAAACAATATAGTTGACCCTGAGAATCGTTATAACCAAATTTTTAAAATTCAGGTGGAATTACCTGAAAGTATTTCTGATAAGGATCGCCAAGGTATTTTACGTTCGATTGAACGCTGTACAGTTAAAAAAGTAGTCCAAACTGGGCCTGAGTTCGTGATAGAAACGGTTGCGAGTCTTGAAGAAGATGCACAGGCCATGTTGATGGCATCAAGCGACGCGGATACCAGTACTTATATTTTAGGCAAGGACTTGCCTCTAGAGCAAACAATCAAAGATATGTCCAGCATCTTGGCCGGTCTTGGTATGAAAATTGAAATTGCTTCGTGGCGCAGTATAGTGCCGAATGCTTGGTCGTTACATATTCGTGATGCGGCTTCGCCTATGTGTTTCACCAATGGTAAAGGCGCGACTAAGGAGAGTGCACTTTGTTCGGCTTTAGGAGAGTTTATTGAGCGATTAAATTGTAATTTTTTTTATAACGATCAATATTTTGGACACGAAATTGCCAATGCTGAATTTGTACATTACCCCTTTGAGAAATGGTTTAAGCCCGATGCCGATGATTCATTGCCTGGCGGCTTATTAGATGATTATTGCTTGGCTATTTACAATGCTGATGGTGAGTTGCGCGGTTCGACCTTAATTGACACTAACTCTGGTATGACGGAGCGGGGCATTTGTGCCATTCCTTACAAACGCAAATCGGATGGTGAGACAATTTATTTCCCGTCTAATCTGCTAGAGAATTTATTTCTGAGTAACGGCATGAGTGCAGGCAATAATGTACATGAGGCACAGGTACAATGCCTATCAGAGGTTTTTGAGCGCGCGGTGAAAAAACAAGTCATCGAGCAAGAAATTTCTTTGCCTGACGTGCCCGCAGATGTTTTAGAACAGTTCCCACAATTAATTGAAGGAATACAAGCCCTAGAAGAGCAAGGTTACCCAGTTTTGATTAAAGATGCGTCACTAGGTGGTCGATTCCCCGTGGCTTGCATAACCCTAATGAATCCAAAAACAGGTGGTGTGCTGGCTTCATTTGGTGCTCACCCGAGTTTTGAAGTCGCTTTGGAACGATGTTTAACAGAACTATTGCAAGGACGCAGCTTTGAAGGTTTAAACGACTTACCAAAGCCGACGTTTAATAGGGACGCTGTCAGGGAACCAGAAAATTACGTTGAACATTTTATCGACTCAACCGGTATTGTCTCTTGGCGATTCTTTAGCACCAAACAAGATTATCAATTTTGTCATTGGGATTTCTCAGGCAGCAGTGAACAAGAGTGTGATCGCCTATTTGCTATTTTAGATAACTTGGGCAAAGAGTCTTACGTCGCCATCTTTGATGATCTAGGTGCCATTGCCTGCCGAATCTTAGTGCCTGGGTATTCTGAAGTTTATCCAGTCGAAGATTTGATTTGGGACAATACAAACAAAGCCATAGAATACCGCAGTGATATTCTGAGTATACATAGCTTAAGTGACGAAGGACTAGCCAGTTTGTATCAACGTCTAGAAGAAAGTCAGCTGGATAACTACACCGATATTCGCACCTTGATCGGCATTGAATTTGACGAAAACACTGTCTGGGGACAGCTCACTATTCTTGAACTAAAACTACTAATCTGCTTGGCTTTAGGCGAGCAGGAAGAAGCAATTGAGCTGGTTGAAGAGTATCAACAATACAACACCAATACAGTGGAGCGCGGATTGTTTTATCAAGCTGTACATGCGGTACTTGAAATTAGTTTAGATGATGAGATAAAGCTCGAAGAGTTTATTGATAACCTAACAAAAATGTATGGCGAAAAAACCATTAGCAATGTTGTTGGTTCACTAAATCGCGAAGTGAAATTTTATGGTTTAACGAGAACTAATATGAATTTAGATGGACTGGATAAACATTTAAGATTAATCGACAGCTATAAAAAACTACATCAAGCGCGCGCTAAAGCTTGGGCATTGAAAAATTCAAAGATTTGAATTAATTTGACTTTTCGATCATGCGAAAAGATAATCATTGGAGTCATTGATCGCTTTCAATATTAGGATTTAAAAAGATATTGAAAGTAGGCAACCATTGAATTAGGTTTATTTAAATGATAAAACCAAATTCATTTCAAAGAATTTTATCTTCGCTTAACTGCAAAAAAAACATTAAAAATGATGATGAAACTAATAAAACTATTAACGTTAGGTGTTTTATCATTGTTTAGCGTTACTTCAAAAGCGCAATCCAATTTAAATAACATCGATGAAGAAAATGCTGTCGGGACCATAGCTGTCGGGACCATAAATGGTACTTGGTGTAATGGAAACACTCGTTTTTTAGGTTCAACTACGAATTTGATAAATACAGGATACTCATGTAATTCTAGTCTTACTGAATGTGTTTATGTCACTGTAGTAGAAGAAGAGCATCATAAGTTGACTGTCGATAATGTTACTGGTGAACTTTATCGTGAAGCAGCAGTTTATTCTGAGAGGAAACAAATTTATTTTATAGAAGGAGATGCCTTGTATGCAAAGACGGTTTCTTCAGTTAACGATATTGATGGTGATGGTTTAACACAAAATGAAAAAATTTCTCCAGCATATTACCGCTGCGAATGATTTTTTTAAAAATCTATTTGGCCGTGTAATAACAGCAAGCCAGTTTCAACCTAACTTGCAACACCAATCCGCTTTTCTAAAAAACTAACAATATCTTTAGACTCATAAAGCCAGCGCGTATTGTTATTTTCTTCAATACGTAAACAGGGCACCTGTACTTTTCCTCCGCCTTCTTGTAATTCTTTTCTGAATTCAGGGTTTTTATTGATGTCTCTATTTTCGATTTGTATGTTTAATTTATGTAGTGCGCGACGAGTTCTAACGCAAAATGGGCAGGCGTAGAAATGGTACAGAGATAAGCCTTGCATAGTCTCTTGAATATTTTGTTGCTCTTGTTCAGAGTGTTGCGCACCTTTCGGGCGTGTAAGCCAATCGAAAAATACGATGATTAAGCCAAGCCCGTTACGAACAGTTTTTAAAATAAGAGATTTAAATGACATTGAGTTTTACTTATAAAATGTTAATGATAACGCTGAGCAGTCTAACCGTATATTCACGTAAATAGTATCGATTTATTTATTGGCTACAGCTAAATTTGAGCTCTTGTTATTGTCTAAAATTGATAACTACTATCGATATGCTCGCGTGTAATTATGCCGTAAATACGTTTTTTAGCGTTGCCGTGTGCACCTGTGACGTACAGAATTTCGCAGTCATTGCTTTGCATAATTTCATGCGCTTCCTGCAGGGTAGCGATGATCGGAATAGCGACAGTATCTAAGCGCTTAGCTGGAATCATGATTAAGTCGAACTCATGGCTGTCGATATGAGGCTGTGTTGGGTCTAAGTCATTTAAATACCGTGCCATGTCGGTGGCGGGTAGTAAGCAGTTGTTAGCCTGCTCAGGGTCATTTAAAAGAATCCAACGAGGTTCCTGTTTAAGAATGTTTTCGGCTTCTCGTTTGTTTATCTTCCTGCTTAGTTGTACTACATCACGCTGCATGACACTGGCGACACCAATTCTGCGTAACGCTTTTGACATTGGCGTATTGCGATAATCTAGGCCGCGAGCCAACATCAGATGCCGATAAATGGATGATTTACCAAACACCACGCGTGTGACTAAAGAGGCGGTAATAACGGCAGTCATGCCGGGTAAGATGACAGCTTGGTTGGAGGTCAGTTCAAGTAGATAAATTAAAGCTGCAAGTGGGGCTTGTAAGGTCGCCGCCATCATCGCGGCCATACCGAGCATAGCGTAAAACCCTGCACCTGCAATACCTGGTGCGAAGTCGCCAGCAAGTAAACCAAAAGCACTGCCGGCGACTGCGCCGATAAATAGTGTTGGGCCAATTA
>JALZWI010000264.1 GCA_023299895.1 Arenicella sp.
AACGAGCGATGATGAAGACGGTGAGCAAGGCGAAGCAGTCGCGATCTCGGCCGACGAAGTCGCACAAATGATTGGTGATGCGCAAGAAGTCGTTATTGTACCTGGTTATGGTATGGCTGTTGCCAATGCCCAACACCCAGTTTCTGACTTAACTAAAATGTTGAAAGACAAAGGCATTAATGTACGTTTCGCGATTCACCCTGTGGCAGGACGTATGCCTGGTCATATGAACGTGTTACTCGCCGAAGCAAACGTGCCTTACGATTTAGTTCTGGAAATGGACGAGATCAATGACGAGCTAGGTGATGTTGATGTAGTCATCGTCATCGGCGCTAACGATATTGTGAATCCAGCTGCCTTAGAAAATCCAAACAGCCCAATTGCTGGCATGCCAGTATTGGAAGTGTGGAATGCTAAAACTGTGATCGTGTCAAAACGTAGCATGGCGACTGGTTATGCAGGCGTTGAAAATCCATTGTTCTTTAAAGAAAATACTCGTATGTTGTTTGGTGACGCCAAAGACAGTGTTGATGCTATTAGGGGGGCTTTATAAGCTCTGCTTATAAATTGTTCTTAAAAAAGCCGCTATAAAGCGGCTTTTTTTATGTCTATGCCATGTGCGGTTATGTACAGGATGTGCGGTACGACGTAGGTGTATGGATGCACAAGAGCGGCGTCTCTCAGAATGCCTCGACTTAAATTCAGATAAAGTAACGCCTGAAGCAGTTACCGAGTAGCAATGACTGTGTTTTGTGTTCCGGTTTTCGTTTTAGATTGCCTCTCGGCAACTGCTCCTGGGTTGCTCTAATAAGCTACATCCATGTAGCGATCGCCGAGGCGAGCATTCATTTCTTTTGCTCGCGCAAAAGAAACCGAATCAAAGAAAACACGCCCTAGTCGTCACTACCTATCAAGCGCTCTGCTATTCCATTCAATACGGGTCGTCACAAGTATGCGTCCTTGCATACGTGCGACTAAATTTCATGTCGTGTGAAAATTCCCCGTATCAAATGAAATCACGCTTGATGCTCCTCAATGGGATCTAAAAAAACACAAACCTAAATAGGCGTATTCCAAGTTAAATTTAAGCACAACATCAGGTAAAATCCGATCCCGTGAACACGACTAAAAAAATAAACCGAACGTTCTGCGTTGCCCCGATGCTTGATTGCACCGATAGGCATGATCGCTACCTGTTGCGTTTAATCTCGCAGCACTCTGTGCTCTATACAGAAATGATCACCACGGGAGCCTTGTTATTCGGTGATACGCCAAAGTTTTTAGACTTCAATAAAATTGAGCAGCCAGTTGCTTTGCAGCTTGGTGGCAGTGAGCCTGATGCAATGACTCAGTGTGCTGAACTTGCACAAAAGTGGGGCTATGACGAGGTCAATATCAATGTGGGCTGCCCAAGTGATCGGGTTCAGTCTGGTAGTTTTGGTGCTTGTTTGATGAATTCGCCGGAATTGGTCGCGCAGAATGTTAAGCAAATGCAGGCGGCGGTGGATATTCCCGTGACCATTAAGTCGCGTATTGGAGTGGATGATCAAGTACCCAGACAAGCACTTTGGGAGCTGGTCGACGCGAGTGCTAATGTGGGTTGTACGGTATTTTTGATTCATGCTCGTATGGCTTGGCTTAAGGGCTTAAGCCCGAAAGACAATCGCACCGTTCCGCCTTTGGATTACGATTTAGTGTACGAGCTTAAGCAAGACTTCCCAGAGTTGGAAATTATTATTAATGGCGGTATTAACACGCTAGAAGAGTGCCAACAACATCTGGGCCAAGTGGATGGCGTGATGATGGGACGAGAGGCTTATTCAAACCCATATTTATTGAGTCGAGTTGATGCTGAGCTGTATGACGATGACTCGCCGAGTAAGTCACGTGAACAAGTATTAGAGGCGTATATAGAGTACGCAGATGCTCAGATAGCTAAAGGCTGCCGTTTGAATCATTTGTCGCGACATGTGGTTGGGCTGTATCATGGTGAGCCGCGTTCGCGTTTATGGCGTCGTCATATAAGTGAGCATGCCCATCTGATCGGCGCTGATACGCATGTTTTGACGGATGCCTATCAAGCAATGTTGGCTTAGGGTCTGTCAAAAAAGTAACGTTTGCACTAAATTTAACGTAAAATTACGTTTGTGTTAAGTATCTGTTTACTCTACTTTGTTAGACTCAAACTAAGAGTAATTATTTTGCGGCGAAAGCCAGGCTGGGTGTTGTGTGATTGCGATCAAAATTATTAAGTGGTTTTTCGGATTTTTAGTTGGTTTTGCAGTATTGATTTTACTGGCAATTATTATTGTGCCGCGCGTGTTCGAGCCCAATGACTATCGTGAACAAATTGCCGATCTAGTGCAACAAAAAACCGGGCGAGAGTTACAGTTAAATGGCGACTTGTCACTGTCTGTTTTTCCTTGGTTAGGCATTCGCACGCAGGGTTTAAGCTTGTCGCAACCAGCTGAGATTGGGGGCGCGATGGTACAAGTCGAAACCGCTCAATTACGACTTAAGATAATGCCACTGCTCAGTAAGAGAGTGGAAATCGATACGGTTATTTTAGAGCAACCGCAACTTAAGTTTATCACCCTTGAAAATGGCATAAACAGTTTAACGGGCCTAACTGATAGTGACGAAGTCGAGCAAGATGATGCTGAGCAAGCGAATCCGGAAGTCGCTTTGGGGCTAGTGATTCAAGGCGTAGAATTAACGGATGGCAGCTTAGAGTGGGACGACCGTCAAGCAAAACAACGTTACCAAATTAACGATTTACAACTAGTTACCGGCAACCTAATCGGTGACTCAATGGCCGACTTGCAATTGTCAGGTACTGTGTTGGATTTATCTGATTCATCAATTGAAGCGCAACCGCTAGCGTTCAGTTTAGAGGGTCAAGCATTAATAAATACAGATACGTTGTTAGTCGCCGCACAAAACTTAGTGACGCAAGTAGACTACGGCGAGTATCAGTTAGGTGCGAATATTGCTGACATGGAGTTTGATACCAATAATTCAAAATTGGCAGTGAATGCCTTAAGCCTAGATGTAGAGGCGGCTATTGATGCACAAGCCTTAAAGGCGAATACCAGTATCGCTAACTTCAATTATGATTTGGAATCATCACAAATAGCGGTTAATGCTATTGGTGTTAATGCTGACGTTGATGGCCAGCCAATTAATTTAACGATACCTAGTGTCACGGCAAACTTAGATCAGCAAACTGCGTCTATTACTCAAACTAAGTTGAGCTCAGATGATTTGAGGGTTGAAATCAACGACCTCAGCGTTACTAATTTTATTGATGACCTTGCTGCTAAAGGCTCATTAGAGGTGCCTAAATTTAATGCAGCGGCTTTAGTGGAGCGTTTTGACGTTGACTACCAGACTGCCGACTCAAGTGCATTGAACAGCGTTGGCTTAAGTACGTCATTTGTTGCTGGCTTAGATCAAGTTGAGTTATCAGGTATAAACGTTGCTCTTGATGAAACGAGCTTATCGGGTAACTTCTCTGCGCGAAACTTTGATCAATTAGCGCTCAATTTTGATTTAGCGTTAGACAGCATTGATCTTGATCGATATTTACCACCTGAAGACGAAGCAGATGATGCAAGTGATGACGCAGTTAGTGGTGCTGACGCGCTTGCTGTGCCGATGGCCATGTTCAAAGACTTTAATGCCAACGGCAGCTTTAAGGCTGATAAGTTCGTTTCTGCTGGAGTCGAATTAACCAATATTGATGTTGATGTGAAATCCACGCCAGGTAGTGTGGCGATTACACCTAAAGCTCAGTTATACGACGGCGAAATTGATGGTTCAATGGTCTATACCGAAAAAGACGGTGTTTCACAGCTACATGTTAAAAACAGGGTTGGCATTGTTGATCTCGCCAAATTTTTAACTGACACTGATGTCACTGATCAGTTAACCGGCTTTGGTTCGGTTGATCTTGACGTTGTCGTAACAGAGCGTGATGGTGTGCAGAGTAACTCTGGTACGATTAAATTGTCTGCCAAAGATGGCACAGTGCAAGGCGTCGATATTAAAAACATGATTGAGAAGGCTTATTCTACCTATCAAGCCTTCTCAGGAAAACAAGACAGTGATGCTGCGCAAGGCGCATCACAGGAAGATGACTCAACTGGCTTTGCTGATTTGTTCGGCACGTTTAATTTAAAAGACTTTAATATTAGCAATAATGATTTTCAGATGAACGCACCGTTCTTTCGAATTACTGGAAACGGTAATATCGATTTGTCGGCAGAGAATCTTGACTACACATTGAATGTTGCGATTGTTGAATCCACGGCGGGCCAAGGTGGAGAATCGGTTGATAAACTAAAAGGCTTAACTTTGCCGATTAGGTTGCACGGCTCATTCGCTGCACCCAGTTATTCATTGGATACCAAGGCGCTTTTTAGCTCACTCGCTAAAGCCAAGATAGAAGAAGAAAAATCAAAATTCGTACAGGAGAAATTAGGTATTGAAACTGACGGAGATGTCTCGACTAAAAGCATACTCAGTGGCTTGCTCAAAAAAGAGCTTGGCGGTGATGATGACGAACCTAGCGCAGACACTGATGTTATTGAAAATAAAGAAGCAGCCGCTAATTCACCTGACCAGCCGGCCGAACTAACTGAAGAAGAACAAAAAGACAAAGCTGAAGATGATCTTAAGGATGAACTTAAGAACAAGCTGTTAAATAGTATTTTTAATTAGTGTTGAGCAGAATTTAAACAGGGCTTTATTAGATTATTTGTTTGTTTGATTACCCTAGGAGTGTAAAATCTTGTATTCAAGAAAACACCTATCGTAATACAAATTGCCAATGTCGGAAAATAAATTGAATAAACACAGCGCCACTATTACCCAGGATAAATCGCAAGGGGGTGGCCAAGCCATGCTCTATGGTACGGGTCTTAGTACCGAAGATATGGCCAAAGCCCAAGTGGGTATTGTCAGTGTTTGGTGGGAAGGTAATACCTGTAATATGCATTTAAACGACTTGGCCTTAGAAGTTAAAAAAGGGGTCACGGATGCTGGCTTGGTTGGATTACGGTTTAACACCATCGGTGTTAGTGATGGCACCACCAATGGCACGACAGGCATGATGTATTCATTGCAGTCGCGCGATATTATTGCTGACTCAATCGAGACCGTAGTCGCTGCACAGTTTTATGATGGCTTAATTGCGATCCCCGGTTGTGACAAAAATATGCCTGGCACGATCATGGCAATGGGGCGCTTAAACCGACCCTCGATTATGGTCTACGGCGGCTCGATCAAGCCTGGTCATCATAATGGCAATAAACTGGATATTATTTCGGCTTTCCAAGCTTATGGACAGTTTATTGTGGAAACGATCACCGATGAAGAGCGTCAACAGATCGTCGAAAAGTCTTGCCCAGGCGCTGGTGCTTGTGGCGGCATGTACACTGCGAACACCATGGCGAGTGCGATTGAAGCATTAGGCATGAGTCTACCCTACAGTGCATCCGCACCTGCGGTTGACTTTGAAAAAATCGATGAGTGCCAACGCGCTGGTGCGGCTCTCAAAAAACTCTTAGAACTTGATCTAAAGCCACGTGACATCATGACGCGTGAGTCATTTGAAAATGCCATGGTGGTAATTACTGCATTGGGTGGTTCGACCAACGCGGTGCTACATTTGATTGCGATGGCGCGCTCGCTTGAACTCGATTTAACCTTGGATGACTTTCAATCGGTCAGTGACCGAGTACCGTTTTTAGCCGACCTTAAACCCAGTGGTCAATATGTGATGCAAGACTTGCATAATATTGGTGGCACGCCTGCAGTAATGAAATATCTATTAGATGAAGGCTTATTAAATGGTGACTGCATGACCGTCACGGGTGAAACCTTAGCCGAAAACTTAGCCGACTTGCCAGGACTAAAAGAAGGTCAAGACATTATTAAACCTGTAACAGAACCGATTAAACGCTCAGGTCACATTCAAATACTCAAAGGTAATCTAGCGCCGGGTGGTTCGGTTGCTAAAGTCACCGGTAAAGAAGGCGAGAAATTTACTGGCCCGGCCAAGGTGTTTAATGGCGAACAAGATATGATCGCTCAACTTGAGCAAGGCAATATCGCAAAAGGTGATGTGGTTATTATTCGTTATGAAGGCCCTAAAGGAGGCCCTGGTATGCCAGAGATGTTAAAGCCAACCTCAGCCATTATGGGTGCAGGTTTCGGTGACGACGTCGCAATGATCACTGATGGTCGTTTCTCTGGTGGTTCACACGGTTTTATCGTAGGTCACGTGGTACCCGAAGCACAAGACGGTGGCCCGATCGCCCTTGTCGAAAACGGCGATATTGTGACACTAGATGCGGTTAATAATACGATTGACGTTGATTTGTCTGACGATGAGCTACGCAAGCGTAAAGAAGCATGGCAAGCGCCAGCGCTAAAAGCGACTCGTGGTACACTCTTCAAGTACATTAAAAATGTAAAAGATGCTTCGCTAGGCTGTGTGACAGACGAGTAAATGGCAATGATTGGTTGAAATGGGTTAATAATTTAGGTTGGGGTGAACATGATTAAGAGTGTTAGATGCTCAGAAAAAATAATGATTTAAGCTGTCCTAAGTGTCACTCCAGTCACGTAGAGATGTCTCGTGCGCATGGTTTGAAAGCCGTCGTTATACGCCTGTTTTCTGTACAGGCGTATCGGTGCTTATTTTGCTATAAATCTTTTTGGGTTTGGCAGAAGAACTCTCCAGACAGGCCTTGGCTCTTCAATTGGTTAATGTTGTTTGGGCTTTTAGTGATGATACCCCTATGTTATCAGTGGTTGTTTGTGCCAGGAGTTAGTAAAAAGGACAATCAAAATGATCAGGCAGTGACCAATGCGATAAGAACCATAGAACCATTAGAGTCGGACGGTCAGCGTGACCTCGTTTCAAGCTTAGCCTTTAATCAACCTGACAATGATCTTGAACAAGAGGGTTTTTTTGAAGTATCAAAATTAGAACTTGAAGAAAAATTAGCAGAAGCAAAAACCAAGGTGCAAAGTGATAATGCACAAGCTTTGTTACAAGAACAGAGAGTCGCTACGCTAGCGGATATCACTGAAGAATTGCGCTCTCTACTCAAAGTTGACATCAATTACGCGATAGATACATGGCGACAGGCCTGGCAGTCGGGAGACAGTAAGACCTATCTTAGTTTTTACAGTGCTCAGTTTGAACCAGTGGGTGATGTTTCATTAGCCAGTTGGCAAGACAAGCGTAGACTTAGAGTGATGCCGAGCAAACAAATTTCGCTTAACTTTAGTGATTTTGACGTGGTTCTTGATGAAACTAATCAAAGAGCGACAGTCAGTTTCGATCAAGAATATCAGTCTAACTCTTACAGTGATAAGACTCGCAAACAATTAACGCTCGTTAAAGAAAATGAATGGCGTATTGTTTCTGAGGTGAGTCTTTAGACTTTTTAAACAAGCACATTGAGCGCTTTTGGGCTCAGGGCTGTTTGCTTTTTAAACGAGCACGTTGAGCGCTCTTGGGCTCAAGGCTGTTTGCGTTAGGGGTGATTTGAATTGTACGAAGGCTTTAATACACGGGGCTTTAAGTGGTTTTAATTTTTTTTTGACAGCCTGCGCATGTGCCGTGTACTTCGATAATCGGTTGTTGGCTATCAAAGCCGAGTTGCTCAGCACCGACATTTAAGGCGTTGGCAACGTCTTGGTTGTTCAGTTCGGCAATGTGGCCACAACTTTTACAGATATAGAACTGGCATTGGTGACTGGCATTTGGCGTAGGACAGCCGATATAAGCATTAAGAGACTCAATCCTGTGTATCAGGTGTGCGTTGACTAAAAAATCGAGCGCACGATATGCCGTTGGTGGCGCAGGTTTGTGGCCATTTTCTTGTAGCTTCTGTAAAACGTCATAGGCACCAAGCGGATTGTGTGAGGCCCAGATAATTTCTAATACCTGTTTGCGTGTGTCGGTTAGCTTCAAGCCTTTTTTCTTACATCGCTCTAAGGCATCACTCAGTGCCTGGGTTTGGCAGTTGCTATGGTCATGCTCTCCATGAAATGGAGAGATGATATTTTTTTCTGCTTTTTTGTTCATTGCTTGCTTGTTGATAAATACAGACTATTGGTTGCAATATTGGTTCAGTTCGGGTGGTGTAGGCAGTTTGGTTTTCCACGACAGGCAACGGTTTTCTTGTAAACGGCCAAAGGTTCGAATCCAAGCATTTTTTTGTTTAAGGTTTTCTTTAGCGGATTGTGCAGCAGCTTGGTCGCTGTAGTTTCCATATAAAAAATAGGTCCAAGTAATGTCTAAAGACGCAGAAGTAAAGCGGTGCAATTCTGAGTCACTGCTGAAACTATTGTTTGATAGAAACTCGTTGACCTTTTGCTGTTCATCAAAGCTTGCAAGTTGCAGTGTAAAACTATCTTTCGCTTGGTTAAACAACCACTTGTTATCATTAATATCGGCCATCGGTATACTGCTATTTAGGCTGGCTGGCGGTAAGCTTTGAGCTGGTACTGACAGCTCTTTTTTTTGATTATCATTAGCTTCTGGGGCATCTCCATTAGGGGCGGCTGCGACATCGGTTACATTTTTGACATACGCAGGGCGATTGTAGTCCTCGGTTTTGATCCATGCGACAAAGCTGGTCGGAGACGTTAATCGATACCATTCGTTTTGTTTATCAATAATATTGAGCTCTTCACCGCCATCTAAGGTGCCAACAATTGTGCCATTAGACACAATGGGTACAGAGCGAGCATTAACATTAGTACCGACCACTGTCGCACTATTGTCATTTTCTCGCACATAATTACCATGCACCCATACTGGAAAACCTACGGGACTGCGAACGGTCACCCAGTCATTATCAATAGCAATAATATCAAGACTTTCACGATGACCGACAATCGTAATCAAGACACTTCTTATTTCAGGATTAGTGTACAAAGCAACGGGCGCGTCTACTATTTGTGCAGTAACCCCGGGTTCGTTGGAGGCTATTGTTTCACTGTTTTGAGTACTGGTTGGCGCAGTAATCGTTGTCTCAGAAGTTTCGGCGATGACAATACGAGGCTTGAGCTGCTCTAGCGTTGGTTGATCAATTGTAGTTTCTGTTGACTGTTGATTAATCGTTGCCGCTGGCTGTTGGTTAATATTTGCCGGTGGCTGTTGATTAATATTAGAAGGCTGGTTGCTAGCGACTAAATCATCATCCCAGCCCAGTTGCTGTAATACGTCGATTGATTTTTCTTCATTATTTTGCGCAGCGCGGCTAAACCAGTAACGCGACTGTTGATGGTCTTGTGCTACACCGATACCTAAATAATAGGCTCGACCAACATTGAACTGCGCCAAAGGGTGATCTTCTTTGGCGGCTTCTTGCCACCATTGGATCGCACTAATGTCATTTTTTTCAACACCATTGCCGGCTAATAAATGATGCCCGAGATTATACTGAGCGAGTATATGGTCTTGGCGAGCTGCTTGTTTGTACCAGTACACGGCTTGTTCTGCATTTGGCTTATCAAATTGATCGCTGGCGAATAGCACCCCGACTTTAAATTGCGCTTCACGATCTCCTTCGTAAGCTCGCAACATCCACTTGTCTAGCTCATCATAATATTCTTTTTCAAGATCATCATTGTCACTTAATATTTGATATTCGGTCTGTGCATTCAAGCTGCCGCCAAGCAAAAAAATAAACACAGCAATCAAGCAGTGCGATTTCATCAACTCCTTTATGAAGTTTTGTCTATCGTTAGTGTCTGTCACAGTGCGAAAAGATGATAAATAACCCATGTTGATAAAATGATCTCATATTAAGTGAGTTCTATAGCTTGTTGTTGCTTTTATTTTATACGACCTTTACTACCCAACTTAGGCTGCAGATTGTAGCATTATATTTGCTCACTTGCTCTTTTGGGGGGAGCAAAACTGGGCAAATCTACGATTTCTACGACCAAATTTGTTTTACAAGTAGCGGCGTTTGTCAATTCGCAAAATATTTCATCTCAAATTCAACAAACAGCTTGCGATTTTTTTTGATACCCATTATCTTTGGGTCTGCTCAGGGCTAAACCACAATATATAGTGTTTTTTGTTCTTGAGTGTTTTTGAGTGTTTTCGAGAAAATAGAGCTAACGCATTGAAAATACAGGTTTCATTTGATGCGAGCGCGTTTAGCACTCTTGGGCTCAGGGCTGTTTATGCGAGCGCGTTTAGCACTCTTGGGCCAGGGCTGTTTATGCGAGCGCGTTGAGCGATCTTGGGCCAGGGCTGGAATGCTTAGGACTGTTGAATCGTCCATAGTCGGATTATTGAATCGCCTATCGTTGAGCTACGACGTATGGTTCTTCGCTATTGATGTGCTTAGGGCTGTGAAAACGATGTTTTAAAAAATGCTGGTACTAATAATAAAAAAGTCAGCTAAATAGACAAAATAATAACTAAATAATTTTTATAAAGAGGACATACACATGGGAACAGCTGCTGAAGAATTGCAAGCCAATAGCCAACTTGCGAAAGCAGAAAAAGGGGGAGAAGCAAAACTTAAGGAAATGGAGTTGCAATCAACCTCAGCCGACATTTGGGATAAAAAGTACCGTCTTAAAGACAAAGC
>JALZWI010000265.1 GCA_023299895.1 Arenicella sp.
GAAGGAACCGCTTTAACGTTATTCGAAATAGGTTGGTAAATTGATGGAATAAAACTCCGGGCGCCGCTGTTGGTAAAGTCTTGATAATCATAATTATCACCACCAACTAACAAGATATGTCGTGTGCCACGATTTTCATAGGCATCGCTTATATACGACTTAATCGCATAGGCATCAACCACACCACCTGAATACGCTGCGTAGATTGTCTCAACGTCAACGATATCAACACTGCCATACTGACCAGACACTTCAGCCGCATAACCCTCTAACGACTGTGAGTCCGTGTTAATGAAATCTGAGTGCGCAATAATAATAAAGTTTGCCGTACTTGATGCCATATTGCTGCCATCAACCGCTGCGTTGATTGCAGGTGTTTTCAAACCAGCATTCGTCGCCACAAAATAACTATTACTCGAATTCGCTTCACCGGAAAAATAGATACAGCCTACAGTGCATTGACCACTGCCGCGCTCAGTCATATACGAAGCCGTGCCATCTTGCGCCAAACGTACAACAAACGCATCGTTTGTATTGAGGTTGGATACGCGAAACTTACTCCACGACGACTCAAACACCAATGCATTTTGTTGCGCATCAAAGGTTCGCGGGTATCGTAAGGTTACATGGTCTAAACGAATCAAATCAAATTGAAAGCCATTATCGTTCGCCACCTTGATGTCGATCACATTATCACCTTCATTAATACTCGCTAAAGGCGCACGCTCGACGTTGTGACTTAAACCATCAAAACTGATGTCTTCCAAGCTCTCGCCATTTAACTCTAGCGACACATGATGATCAGGATTCGTTACACCATTACCAGGTAAGGCCGAACCACCCCATAAACTAACTTCTAATTCAGGGTTTTGTGTTGCTTGTCGTTCTAACTGAACACCAAAGCCACTGCTAAAACTTAGCGGTGCCACATAACCATCAACGTTCAGAGTCACTCTCTTTTGCACGGGAGAATTAATTGCATTCAAGGCATCTGCAAACCACGAATCTTCTTCTTCAGGCGACAAGTAACTGTACGTGTTTTGTGGTGCATAGGTCGCTTCTGCTAAGTAGCTGTAAGCTAAGGCAATGTTATCGTCTGGTAACGCCTGAGGATCAAGATCAATGCCCAAACTACCTTCGTCTAATACTAAGGTGTATTTGTTCACACCTGAATACAAAGTATCTAGACCACGCGCCGGAAATACCAATACGGTATTACTGGTAAATACGGTTCCGCTGTTTTGAATCTTATCCATTGGCCATAACACACTTGCTTCTTCTAGGCCAAGACGACTGAGTTCAACGCCACGCAAATCTAGCCCAGTTGCAACTAAGTCTTGATGCGACACGCTATATAAGCCCGCCGACTCAACTTCAAAACTGACCAGGTCAACGGCGTGAGCGCTCGGCATGATCGCGCTCAACAACGCAACAGCGACCGACTGTAAAAAGCCACCAGAGCGCTTTTGCTCAGACAATCGATCTTGCAATTGCTGACGACGTTGCTGCTCACGCTGCTCTTGTTTGGAGTCACTCTCTTGTTGAATGCGTTCCCACTCAATCTCTTTTGGCGTCACATTTATGCCTTCACTAGTATTAAGTTTAAACGGCCCATGTCGAAGCTCAACCCCGGTCACACTCACATCAATCAACATATACTCTTCTCCTACTCGTTCAGAATTATATTCATAGTTTTGTGGCGACGTTGAATCACCTTGCGACTCAATCAAGCCAGCATTGACAGGCAACCAATCACCAGACTCACCTCTAACTAAAATATTAAAGCCTGCATTAGCAACTTCAGTTACCGTCTGCCATTCAATCAATGCCGAACCATTCAAATTATCGGTAATATTAATCCAACCTAAAGTAATCGGCGTAGTGCCATTAAGGCCTAATGAGAATGGAGTTGGTGATTGAATGTCCTCACCCGGCGCTTGCTCTGACGCGACTGCCCCATTCTCAGAATTATCTTCAACAGGCGCTCCAGATGGATCAGTACCACTTACAACCGCGGTATTATTAAACGGACCAAAATAAACGTCTGGCGTAAATACAAAGGTTAAACTGAGGTCGGTAACACTACCCACTGGATAGACATCAGCGCCGGTCAACATATCATTCACACCGGTACCGGTGTAGGCCGGGTTCGGCGTTAATACCGTACCTGAAACATAACTCACCACGGCGTTCGACGCACTACCACCGTTGGGGTTCGGGTTATTAATCATCGCCGTTAAATCATCGACCACTTGCAGATCGGTAATATCAACATTGCCGTCGTTCTCAACAACAAAGTTATAGGTAACTTGGAATGTCCCATCACCTAAATTCACCGGCTGTCCAGCTAACGATTTACCAATTATCACGCTTGAATCCAACACTGGCAATACCACTGGAGTTGGTACTCCTGGGCCGCCAGCACCATCAGTCGGATCGCTACCGTCATTAGAAGCGTCTACCACTGCATTACCTGCTGGGTCAGTACCACCGGCCGTAGCAGTATTGTTCAGTGTCTCGCCCGCTGCTGCTGGGTTTAATTTGACCGTAAACGTTACTTCGATACTATCGCCGACACCTAAAGTGCTTAGTGTACCGTCAAACAAATTATCATCTAAGGCAGCACTACCTGCGTATGCCGCGTTTCCAGTAGGCGGCACCAATACAGTACCAGCTTCATCTATAACCGGAACAACCACTGGCGCAACTATTATACCGTCAGTCGCAACCGTACTAGGCGAACCGGTAAAGAAAGCGGCGGTAAACTGCGCTTCCAGATCATCGACCAACGTTATATCAGTCAAATCGACGTTACCAGTGTTTTGTACCAGCAATGTGTAAGGAACATCATAGGTACCATCGGAATTTAACGTCGGTGTACCAGCTGCTTTACTAACGCCTAACTCAGGCTCTAATAAAGGCAGTGCAATTGGTGTTGGCACGCCTGGGCCACCAGCACCATCAGTCGGGTCGCTGCCGTCATTAGATTGGTCTACCACTTCATTACCTGCTGGGTCAGTACCACCGGCCATCGCAGTGTTGTTCAGTGTCTCGCCCGCTGCTGCTGGGTTTAATTTCACTGTAAACGTTATTTGAATACTATCGCCGACACCTAGAGTGCTCGCCACAGCAGCATCGAACAAAGCATCATCAATGGCACTGCCTGCGTAAGCAATGTTTCCAGCAGGCAGAACCACATCCGTACCTGGCGCATCATTAACCAGAGTCACCACTGGCTCAGCTATTATGCCGCCAGTCAGATCCGCGACATCTGATCCTGTAAATAAATCCACGCCAAATTGCAGCTCCAGATCATCGGCCAGCGTGATATCAGTCAAATCAACGTTACCAGTGTTTTGTACCAGCAATGTGTAAGGAACATCATAGGTACCATCGGAATTTAACGTCGGCACACCCGCTGCTTTACTAACGCCTAACTCAGGCTCCAATAGAGGCAGATCAATTATTGTTGGCACGCCTGGGCCACCGGCACCATCAGCCGCATCCCTACCGTCATTTGATAAATCTTCCGCTATCGTCCCAAGCGGGTCTGTACCTGACGCTGCGGCGCTATTTACAAGTGACTCGCCTGCAGCCGCTGGGTTTAATCTCAGAGTAAACGTGACTTGAATACTGTCGCCAACACCCAACGTGCTTGGTGCTGCAGTAAACAAATTATCATCTGTGGCGTTACCTGCAAAAGCCGTGTTCCCAACAGGCAGAAATATGTCCGTACCAGGTGCATCCAGTAAAGTAGTAACCACTGGCGCAACTATTATACCGCCAGTCGTAACCGTACTGTCCGACCCAGTAAAGAAAGCAGCGGTAAATTGCGTTTCGATATCATCGCTTAGCGCTATACCAGTCAAATCAACATTACCGGTGTTTTGTACCAATAATGTGTAAGGCACATCAAAGGTACCATCGTCATTTAACGTCGGTACGCCAGCTGCCTTACTCACACCTATCTCAGGCGCAGGCACTATAAAACCAAAATCGATGGTGCGATTGCCATTGATGTCTTCCAAACTACCTGAAACACCATCTAGGGCATCTCCTGCCTCGGCATCGGTCTCGACCGGTTCCAAATCAGGGGCTAGTGTAAATACACCACTTTGATACGTATTAGGACTAATTAGAAGAGCAATGTTTGAATCGTTCTCAGTGTCATCGTTGTCGAGCGGATTTTGAATTGGCGTTGGCAAATACGCTGGAGCAGTCAATGGTGTTGGTGGCGTTACGACCACTACATAATCACCAGAAGGAAGGTTTATAAATTCATACACACCAAGAAGATCCGTCATTGTTTGTGCCACTGGCAGACCAAACACGTCCGTCGCTTGAACAAACGCGCCTGTACCATCATCAACTAATAAATCAACCAAAGCGCCAGGGATAACTGGCTCACCTGTGTCTTGCAGACCATTAATATTAGCGTCCTCCCAAACATAGCTACCAATGCTTTGCGGGCAAGCTACCTGCACCGAAACGTCGTTGGAACGAATCGGCAAAAAGATCTCGTCTGAGCGCAAGCCAAAGGTATTGGTCCAAAGATCACCACAGGCACTGTTTTCATTGCCTAAAGTGAGTGACAACGTGGCTGTATCACCTGGCAACAAACCAGCACCGCCAGAAATTTCGCCGTATACCGCAGTCACATCGGCTGGGGTCGCTGGACATGCGCCAGGCCCACTCACAACATTACCATTAACACCGTCACACCAAGTATTAGCTAAACCTGCGAACGACAAAGCAGGGTCTCGAGAGACCGTATCTGGCGCGTCACCGGTTACCAACACTCTTAACGCAGAATTAGCAGGAATAGTAGTGGCTGTTAAACTATCAAATAAAACATCGCCAACAAACGCTGATTCAGGCGTACGGCCGTCACCGACTGTTGGTGGTCTAGAGCTGCCTAATTGGTTAACGCTCGTATCTGACGTTTCTTCAGTACTAGGACCGTCAGGTATGTGCGGAAATACATCAATAAACTCTAATCGAGTCAATGCGGTATTGCCTTCGTTTTCAACCGTTAGGTCGAAACTCATGCTTTCATCTATATTGATCAACGAACAACGTTCTTGCCATTCTGCAAGCGTGCCAGTAAAGCCAGCAGGAATAATCTCGCACATGCCTCGCAATGGCGCAACTGCCTTAACAATCACACTTTCATCGGCAGGCAATGGCAAGAACGACCTTGCACTGTTTGTCCGAACTTTTGGCGCATCCGCGATTTGATCAGGAAATGAGAATTCTCCCGCCACAGGATCCCAAGCACCCAGCGCGCTAGAATCTAGTCTTGCTGTATTAGTAATTACCGTAGGTGTATCTGCATCCGCAATGGCACCGACGACCACTACCTCAAATCTGATTTCATCAGACCAACCACCCGGTAATCCCGAGGGCAAAGGCCCGGTATCGACTAGCGGATTTAGCTCGGAAAATTGGCAAGTAATTGTGCCAGAACCCGTTGTCGGTGTACAAGTCGCTCCAGGTGAACTTGGCAGTTGAGTAAATTGCACAAACTCATAATTAGGTGGCAAATTATCCGACAGTCTGACGTTAGTCAGTGCTTCACTGCCAGAACCCACAACACTAGGGGTTATGATGAACTCTACTATGTCACCATTGTCGGCGATATCAGCGAGGCCATCTCTGTTGACTTTAGAGAGTCCGAGGTTGGCCTCTACAATTACAATAACGGCACCCGAAGAATTTAAAAAAGTCGTTACTCCGGCAGCCGATAAGTTAGTACGAGTTGCAGAGCGGTTATCCCACTCCACCGCGTCATTGGTGTCGAAAGAGTCAGAACCGCCGTCAATAAATGTGTTATTACAATAGCCTGT
>JALZWI010000266.1 GCA_023299895.1 Arenicella sp.
GGGTGAAGATGCAACTAACATTGCTTCGCTATCAAGCCAGGCAGGCGCGGCTGAAATTCTGATCCTTTCTATAGCAGATGACGGCACTATTAATTTCAAACTTCTATTACCAGGTTCGAAGCAAGAAATTGATGACATTGAGCTTACGTTAATTGGTGCCGGGGGTCCCGTTCCAATTTCTGGCCGTAAGTCTTGGAGAGAAATAAATCTATAATTCAATAATTAGCAAAAACTTGTATTACTACGAAATAAGAACTCGCTGGGATAAAAGCGAGTTAGGTATAGAGTCCATAAAAACTTATTCCGTATAAAGCACCAGAACATAAAACTTTTAGATACGATAAATATTATGACAATGAAAAATCAAGTACCAAATAATTTCGGATTTACTCTTATTGAGTTGATGGTCGTCGTGGCTATTGTAGGAATTTTAGCCGCTGTCGCTTTACCGTCTTACAATCAATATGTACTTGAATCTCGTAGAACCGATGCAACCAGTTCTGTGCTAGATTGTGCAGCAAGATTAGAACGGAACTTCACGGCAAATAACACTTACGATACTGCCGATGTTTGCTCTGCCACATCAATTGATGGTTTTTACACTTTAAATTCACTCACCGTAGCGCCTACAGCCACTACATTTACCGTCATTGCAACGGCAACAGGAAGCCAAGTAAATGACGATCAGTGTAGAACACTATCCTTAACTCACCTCGGTGTTCAGTCTGCTACTGATGCAACAACAGCAGACTCTAGTAACACCTGTTGGAAAAAATAGTTTTTTAGAAACTAATTATTTCATCGGACAACTATAAACTAGCCCAGCCTCAACTCAATTGGCAAAGAAAACGACACATTTTCAACTGGACCATTTGCTTCATTGACCACTTCACCGCCAAAAGCTTTGATTTGGTCAATGACTTGTTTGACTAGAATTTCTGGGGCAGAAGCACCCGCTGTAACCCCAACAACGTCGATTCCGTCAAACCATTTTTGGTCAATTTGTTGTGGTTGATCGACCAAGTAACTAGGCACTCCAATTTGTTCCGAGAGCTCTTTTAATCTATTTGAGTTGGAGCTGTTAGTTGAGCCAACGACAATCACCATATCAGCATCCTTTGACAAAGCTCTTACCGCATCTTGGCGATTTTGTGTGGCGTAACAAATATCGTCTTTTTTTGGGCCTTGAATTTTTGGGAATTTTTTTTTCAAGGCATCAATTATGCTTTGTGTGTCATCTACCGACAGAGTGGTTTGCGTGACATAAGATAAGTTTTCAACGTCGTTGACCACTAAGGTTTCAACATCGTCTAATTCTTCAACCAAATGCATACCTGGATCAGGGCGATTAATTTCTTTGCCCTGCCCTAATGTACCTTCCACCTCTGGGTGACCTTCATGGCCAATCATGATGACTTCAGTATCGCGATCTCGGTAACGTTTTACTTCCATATGGACTTTGGTCACTAATGGGCAAGTGGCATCGAATACTTTTAAGTCTCGGCCAGCTGCTTCAGCCTGTACCGCTCTTGATACACCATGGGCGCTAAAAATTACCGTAGACCCATCCGGTACTTCGTTAAGCTCATCAACAAAAATTGCGCCTTTGTCTTTTAAATCGTCAACGACGAATCGATTATGAACTACCTCATGACGTACATAAATGGGTGCGCCGAACATTGTTAAAGCTCGTTCGACAATATCAATCGCTCGGTCTACGCCCGCACAAAAACCACGAGGGTTGGCTAATAAAATTTTCATTCGTTAGGCTCTATTTTCGTTTCAGTTATGGCTCTATTTAAAAATGGTTTGCCGAGCGCTTCAGCTATCAATAAGCCAGCACCAATAAAGATGGCGACATCGGCAATATTAAAATACGGGTAATGCCAGTCGTTGTAAAACCAATGAATAAAATCAATCACATATTGGTAGATCACTCGGTCAATTGCGTTACCTAAGGCACCCGCAATAACCAAGCAATAAGCGATGGCTAAATGACGTTCGTGGTATTTTAGTTTAGCAGTCATCACTAACAAAACAATGGAAACAATCACCGCAAGGCTAAAGAAAAACACCTGCTGCCAGCCACCTGCGTCACTTAAAAAACTAAAGGCTGCTCCCGTGTTATGTGCTAACTGAAAATCAAACCAGAAAAAAACTGCAACAACATCACGCTGTAAAATATGTTCAGCCCAATATTTTGTTAGCTGGTCTACAGTAATGACGATGACAGTTAACCATAGCCATTTGAGATGTGTGAACTTATTTTCAGTCTTAGGCATACAAACGCGTTTCGCCTTCGCCATCAACATTTTCAACGCAGCGTGAACATAACTCAGGGTGTTGAGTAATCGAACCCACGTCAGGGCGACGGTGCCAACAACGTACGCATTTCTCATCACTAATCGCTTCAACCAATACCTTAAGACCCTCTATTTCTGTAGTCAGTGCATCAGCGCCAGCAGTATCCAAGGTTGATACGCTGACATCAGACGTGATCAACACAAAACGTAGTTCTTGTTCAATACGGCTCAACACGGTCATTAATTGTTCATCAGCATACAGGGTGACGCGTGCATCTAAGCCGGCTCCAATCTTGCCAGAATTTCTTACTGTTTCGATTTGTTTGCTCACTTCATTACGTACTTCAAGAATGGTTTGCCAAAATTGATCAGCT
>JALZWI010000267.1 GCA_023299895.1 Arenicella sp.
TCTTTTATAAAGTTGACGATTCTTTTATAAAGTTGACGATTCTTTTATAAAGTTGACGATTCTTTTATAAAGTTGACGATTCTTTTATAAAGTTGACGACTCATTTATAAAGCTGACGACTCTTAGCCTAATGATTGATAATAATAAGTAATCTAAGAAATGGTTCATAACGGTACCAATAAAACTCGATTTTTAAGAGTTTGTAGAGGAGAGCATTAGTGTCTATCGATAATCTGTTTGTCTTCAGCGGAAACGCCAATACTGAATTAACTAATCAAGTTGTTGATTACTTAAAAGTACCTCTTGGTAAAGCGCAAGTCGAGCAATTCAGCGATGGTGAAATTGCTGTCGAGATATTAGAAAATGTTCGCGGCCGTGATGTCTTTATCATTCAACCGACCTGTGCACCGAGCCACAAAAACTTGATGGAATTATTGCTGATGCTTGATGCTTGTAATCGCTCATCAGCTCGACGAATAACGGCTGTGATGCCCTATTATGGTTATGCACGGCAAGATCGCCGCCCGCGTAACTCGCGAGTGCCGATCAGTGCTAAATTAATTGCTTCGATGATCAGTACGGCTGGTGCCGATAGAGTCCTGACAATGGATCTGCATGCTGATCAAATTCAAGGCTTCTTTGATATACCCACCGATAATATTTATGGTTCGCCAGTATTGTTGGAAGATATTCGTAATTTAGAAGACCGAGACTTAATCGTCGTGTCTCCGGACGTGGGTGGTGTCGTTCGCGCCCGAGCATTAGCGAAGCGTTTAGGTGTTGATTTAGCGATTATCGATAAACGTCGTCCTAAAGCTAACGTCTCAGTCGTGATGAATATCATCGGTGACGTAAAAGGCCGCAGCTGTGTCTTGATTGACGACATGGTTGATACGGCAAACACACTTTGTAAAGCCGCTGACGCTTTAAAAGAACAGGGCGCAACCGCAGTACGCGCCTACTGTACTCATGCTGTTTTATCAGGTGAGGCAGTTACCAGAATTAATGCATCTCAGATGGATGAAGTGGTCGTTACTAACACTATTCCATTATCCGATGCAGCAGCTGCAAGTAGCAAGATCCGACAATTGTCGATCGCGCACTTGTTGGGCGAATCGATTCGTCGAATCACGGTGAGTGATTCGGTGAGTTCGTTGTTTAGTGAAGATGATTGATTGTCTTTACTAAGTTAGTCCACATTTTGGCTAGTTAATAGTTAACGTGTGATTGGAAAACCGAGGGTCTGTCGACTCTCAAATTGAGTATTTAAAAATGAGCGCTAATTTTATAGTAGAAGCTGAAGTAAGAACTGGATCTGGTACAGCCAATAGCCGTCGTGCGCGACGCAGTGGTCAAGTTCCAGTGGTGGTCTATGGCGGTGGAGAAGATGAGCAATACTTACTGGTGGATCAAAACAAGATCATGCTCCAGTTAAATGTTGAGGCTTTCCATTCCGCGTTGGTACAACTGCATGTTGGTGAAGATTTGCAACGAGCTATTTTACGTGATGTACAAATGCATCCGTTCAAGCAGCAAGTTATGCACCTTGATTTTCAACGTGTCAGCCGTAAAGATAAAATCACCATGACAATACCGTTGCACTTCAATGGTGAAGAAAATGCCCCAGGTGTTAAAGTTGATAGTGGTATCATGACGCATAACATGACGTCGATAGATATTACCTGTCTAGGTTCAGACTTGCCTGAGTACATCTCAGTCGATGTGTCTGCGCTTGGTATGGGTGAAGCCGTGTACTTGAAAGAAGTTCAACTACCTGAAGGTGTTGAATTTGCCAGTACCGTACAAGATGCAGAGCTTGAACTAGCTGTAGCCGCAGTATTAGCACCGAAAGTTGCTGAAGAAACTGACGACGAAGTTGACGCAGTTGAAGGTGAAGAAGGCGCAGAACCTGCCGCTGATGAAGCCAAAGGCGATTCTGACGAGTAATCGTTTATGGATCAATCGCCAGTTAAGTTGATTGTCGGTCTCGGCAATCCGGGCGAGAAGTATACGAAGACCCGGCACAATGCCGGGTTTTTGTTTTTAGACGCCTTATGTGATCAAGTTGGTGCGAGTCTTAAAGCAGATAAAAACTGCCACGGACGTAGCACTAAAGTTGTTATCGCAGACAAAGAAGTAAGATTATTGGCGCCAGATACGTTTATGAACCTGAGTGGTCAGTCCGTCGTGGCGGCCACTCAGTATTATAAAATTCAATTATCCGAAATTTTGGTTGTGCACGATGAACTGGATCTCGACCCAGGTGTTGCCCGCTTAAAACTCGGCGGCGGTCATGGTGGCAATAATGGCTTGCGTGATATTATCCAAAAGGTGGGCAGCAAAGAATACGCCAGGCTGCGTATTGGTATTGGCCACCCGGGTGTTGGCCGCGATGTCTCAAGCTATGTGCTCAAACAAGCAAACAAAGACGAGCAAGCAAAAATCGACAACGCCATCGCCGAGTCGCTAAGAGTTATTAATATGATCGCCGAGGGAGACTTTCCCCGTGCGATGAACGAACTTCATACAAGTTTAGTCAAATAATATAGTGAGAGTATTTCATGGGATTTAAATGTGGCATCGTTGGTTTACCCAACGTCGGTAAATCAACACTTTTTAATGCATTAACCAACTCCGGCATCCAAGCTGAGAACTATCCGTTTTGCACCATCGAACCCAATGTCGGCATGGTCGAAGTACCTGACCCACGCCTGCAACGCTTAACCGAACTAGCGAAACCCAATAAAACCATTCCTGCAACCATGGAGTTTGTTGATATTGCTGGTTTGGTCGAGGGCGCCTCCAAAGGCGAAGGCCTAGGTAACCAGTTTCTAGCAACCATTCGTGAAGTCGACGCAATTGCTCATGTGGTGCGCTGCTTTAATGACGACAACGTGATTCATGTTGCCGGTAAAGTTGACCCAGCCTCAGACATTGAAGTGATTCATACCGAGCTCGGTTTAGCCGATATGGAAACAGTTGAAAAAGCCACTATGCGTGCAGCCAAGCGCGCCAAATCAGGTGACAAAGATCAAATCAAACTCAAAGAACTATTAGACAAAGTAACTGCTCACCTAAATACAGGCGAACCTGTTCGTTCAATGGGCTTAGATGAAGATCAACTGATCATGATCAAGCCCCTGTGTTTAATGACTGTAAAACCCACCATGTACATCGCGAATGTCGATGAAGCCGGTTTTGAAAATAACCCTCACCTTGATACAGTTAATGGTATAGCTGCTAGCGAAGGCGCCGGTGTCGTGGTGATTTGCGCCGCCATCGAAGCTGAAATAGCCGAACTCGACGACGAAGAAAAAACCGAATTTCTACAAGAAATCGGACAGCAAGAACCCGGACTAGATCGAGTTATTCGTGCTGGCTATGAATTACTAGGCTTACAAACCTACTTCACCGCAGGTGAGACCGAAGTGCGCGCGTGGACCATCAGAGTAGGTGATACGGCTCCGCAAGCCGCAGGCGTTATTCACACCGACTTCGAACGCGGCTTTATCAGAGCCGAAACCACCGCCTTCACCGACTACGATCAATACAACGGTGAACAAGGCGCCAAAGAAGCCGGTAAGTTCCGCCTAGAAGGCAAAGAGTACATCATGCATGACGGCGATGTGGTGCACTTCAGATTTAATGTTTAGTTCTAGCAACTAAACTAAATATTCTTCTGACTAACCATAAGCGGCTATATTTTCTTTTATCTTATCTAATGGGCTTTGTGTCCCAGCATAATGCTGGCCTACCACATGAGTGTAAATTCTGTCGTCTTAATATCGGTATGCCCAAGAAGTTCTTGTAATGTCCTTATGTCAGTGCCTGATTGTAGGAGATGAGTCGCGAACGAATGACGGAAGGTATGGCAAGTGACTCGCTTCGTAATACTTGTTTTACTCTTGGCTTTGTTCAATGCTTTGCGAATTACTGTGTGATGTAGATGATGTCGACAGAGTTTTTCTGAAACAGGGTGTTTACATGTCGACACTGATGGAAACAAAAACATCCAACCACCTGTTTTATACGCACTAGGATATTTGCGCTCCAATGCTACTGGCATGGAAGGGCCAACGCCATCGCGGTTATCGCTATCTTGCAACTCAAGGGCAATTTTAATTTGCTCAGTCAACGACTCTTTTAGACTCGCACTCAATAAAGTTACACGGTCTTTACCGCCTTTGCCATTAATGATAGTGACACTCTTTTTATCAAAATCGATGTCTTGAATCCGTAAACTAAGAGCCTCTGAAACTCGTAAGCCACTCCCATACATCAATTGCACAATGAGCTTATGGAGCCCCTCAAGCTCATCAATTATTTCAACGACTTCATTAACATTTAACACAGTGGGTAAGCGCCTATGTTTATTTGCTCGAATAAAATTCATATTTTTGATCGGCTTATCGAGAATTTTGTTATACATAAACATCACTGAATTAAGAGCTATCTGCTGCGTCGCTATTGCCACATGGCGATCATTAGCCAAATGGTCTAAAAAAGAGATTATCTCGTCTCGTCCCATCTCATCAGGGTGGCGGCGACGATGGAAGCGAATGTAATACTTGATCCAATATAAATACGATTTCTCAGTTTTAATTGCGTATCCGCGCAAACGCATCGTTCGACGGATCGACTCAAGAAATGGACTTTTCATGCTTACTTTACTCCTTTAAAGTTACTGTTTGTTTATACAGTTTAATTGTGAAGTAAATCAAAATCAAGTACTTTATGATATTGGTATCGCCCACTTTGCGCATGAAAATTTAAAATCTATAATTAAATCAATTGCTTATAGATATGCCAGGAATTATTAATAGGACGAAGTCAGAATATTAATGCGCACGCCCCCCTTTCATCCTAAGCAAAATAACGTTAAAGTGAATATATCTATATAAATCAATAGTTTTAGGAGAAAAGGAAAAAATGGACATAGAGACAAAACACGCATGCAATCTAATAAGCTGTTGTACATATCCGCTGCGCGGAAGCGGTTGATTTAAGCGTTTCAAATGGAGACAAGGAATGTCGCAACAACATATATTACAAA
>JALZWI010000268.1 GCA_023299895.1 Arenicella sp.
TATTGGTTTTTACGCTGTTATTACTAAGCGCATGTACTGCGGCTGAGTTTTTCATCAAGCGTGCGGTTAACGGCTTTGAGAAAGACATACTTAGAGAACTGAAAAGTTTGGCCGATTTTACTGGTGAGCAATTATTAGAAATTGACGCTTTGGCAGCCACAAGTGATCACTGGATGCGAACGGAACGTTTGAGTTCGGTTCAATCATTAACATTAATTTTGGCGGCCGATGTCGAACAACAAGGGCAAATAGACCCCAGTAATTGGTATAAGACCGCAAATTTTCTTAACGTTGGTTTGGCAATTAATCAATCGCCTGACTTGATCAACCGTTTCTCAAGGCTTGTAACGAGTTTGACAGAAGAACAAGTTAATCAAGTATTGAGAAATTTTACTGATGAGTTAGATAAGTGGTTAAAAAAAAGTGAAGATAGAACCATTGAAAGACAAAATAAACGCATCGTTGATGGGTTGAAGTGGGCATTTCGAGCAATTGATCAGCCGCTGACCCGTCAGCAAAGAGATTACGCAAAGGATTTTTTAAGTGATCGGAGAGTTGATTTTGATTATCAACGTCAAATCAAAATTAACGAGACTAATCAGTTAAGTGAAATAGTCATAAATGCACAGGCCTTGGGAGCCGATGAAGTTAGTCGCCAACTGCAAGTATTTTTTACACAAATAGAAAACACTAAGTCGGTTCCGCATGAACAAGATTGGCAATATAACGTCGACTTATTTTTACAATTAGTAAATTATTTTCTGGTTGATTTGGACATGCAAGAGCGGTTAGATATAGGAACGGCATTACGTAAGTATGAGCAAATTTTTGATGAGTTGTCCAAGGCCGGTGATTAATGTAGCTCTGCTGTAAACGGTTAGTGTTGATAACAGACAATATCGAGTTACAATACAATCCATGAAAAATTGTTTGATTTTAGCGAGTTTATTGCTCGTCTCATGCGCACCTTCGCAACCGACGGGCGTTACTACTTTAGAAGCTGCTTTAGAAACTAGTTCAGAAGGAACTACAGCAATTGATGGCACTGCATTGCAAGCAATGGTAGTGACAGCGAATCCACATGCCACTAAAGCAGGCGCTGATATTCTACGCGCAGGCGGCTCAGCAGTTGATGCGGCTATCGCGATTGAGTCGGTACTGAGTTTGGTCGAGCCGCAGAGTTCGGGTCTGGGTGGTGGTGGATTCATGACCTATTTCGACAATACTACCAAGCAGGTCAGTGTCTATGATGGCAGAGAAACCGCGCCTAAAAGCGCTACGCCAAAACTGTTTCTTGATTCTTCGGGCAAGCCTTTGGCATTTAGTAAAGCCAAAATTAGCGGTATTTCAACAGGTGTGCCTGGTATGGTCTCGTTATTGCAGCTAGCGCATGAAGATCATGGGCGCTTGGCTTGGCGAGATAATTTCAAACATGCGGCTCAACTGGCTACTGATGGTTTTAACATTTCACCGCGTCTACATAATTTTATTGAGCGTTTTGCAAATGCGATACCGAACACGATTGAAGAAGGGCCAATAGATGCTCATCAGTATTTTTATGATAGTGCAGGGCAGGCTTATCCAATCGGGTATAAATTAAAAAACCCAGCTTATGCGAATAGCCTAGCGTTGATTTCAGACGATCCGCGAGCGTTTTATGAAGGGGAAATTGCAGATCAAATTATTCAACAAACAAGCAATTTGCCGCGCGCAGGTGGTTTGACTAAACAGGATTTAGCAAATTATTCGGCTCGCCGACAAACAGCATTATGTACACCGTATAGGGCGTTGACCTTATGTGGCCCGCCGCCACCGTCATCTTGGTTAGCCGTTAGCATGATCATGGGCTTGCTTGAACGAGGACCACAATTTTCAAGTGATGCTGAGCAAGACGCTGCAAACTGGATGCTATTTGCCGAGGCGCAACGATTAGCTTATGCCGATCGAGATCATTATGTCGCCGATACCGATTTTGTCGACGTGCCGTTAGAAGGCCTATTAAGTTCGGCGTATTTAGCTGAGCGAGCTCAGAGAATCTCCAGTGACAAAGTTATTGAAGATATAAACTATGGTGACCCATGGGCATATCAACAAAGCACATCAACTGCTATGGGGGTTGATGCAACGATCGACACAGCAGGAACAACACATTTTGTCGTGGTTGATTTGCAGGGTAATGTTGTTTCGTTGACGGCGAGTGTTGAAAGTGTGTTTGGTTCTACCCGCATGGCGGGTGGAATGTTTCTGAACAATCAATTAACTGATTTTTCGTTCCAACCGTATGATGACCAAGGTAATAAGATTGCCAATTCAGTCGAACCCGGTAAGCGGCCTCGTTCATCCATGTCTCCTACTATTGTGCTGAATGAAAATAGTGAATTTCTTATGGCAACAGGCTCGCCAGGCGGTAATTCGATTATTGCTTACACCGCAAAAACATTAGTGGGAGTGCTTGATTGGGCTTTGACACCGCAAGCCGCAATAGACCTGCCCAACATGATTGCGCGTGGAAATAAGGTGCGTATTGAACAACAACGTGCTTCTGAAAGTTTAATAACAGGTCTTAGAAATTTCGATTATGACGTGGATGAGAGCGGTGGTGAAAATTCAGGTTTGAGTGTGGTTGTAAGAGACGGGCAAGGTAATTTAGTTGGCGGAGTTGATTCACGCCGCGAAGGAGTAATCGTACTAGTTGTGCCTTAACTCAACGACTCAAATGCGTCATGGCTTGTTCCATGCCATTTAAAGTGAGAGGGTACATTTGATCATTCATTAAATTTTGAATAATTTTAGTTGATTGAGTGTGGTGCCAATATTTTTGAGGGGTAGGGTTTAACCACACTGTTTTTTTGTATGTGTCTGTAAAGCACTTTAGCCAGTTCGCTCCTGGCTCACGGTTTATGAAATCCAAACTGCCACCTGCATGCGTGATTTCATAAGTTGCCATGGCGGCATCACCGACAAAAATCACTTTGTAGTCGCTGCCGTATTTTCTCAGTACATCATGTGTAGGAATTACTTCATCATAATGAAGTTGGTTGTCTTGCCAAAGACCGTCGTAGATAAAGTTGTGGAAGTAAAAATATTCCATGTGCTTGAACTCTATTTTTGCTGCGCTGAATAATTCTTCACAGGTTTTCACATAAGGATCCATTGAGCCACCAACGTCAAAAAGTATGAGCACTTTTACTGCATTGTGTCGTTCGGGAACCATTTTGATATCTAACAGACCTGCATTTTGCGCAGTCGAGCGAATAGTGCCATCGAGATCGAGTTCATTTTGAGCACCAGTGCGGGCAAATTTACGCAGGCGACGAAGAGCCATTTTAATATTGCGTGTACCGAGTTCAATGCTATCGTCGAGGTCTTTGAATTTGCGTTGTTCCCAAACTTTGACTGCGCTTTTACCGCCACCTTCACCACCAACACGAATACCCTCAGGGTTATAGCCACTGTTACCAAAAGGTGAAGTGCCGCCAGTGCCAATCCATTTACTGCCGCCCTGATGGCGTTCCTTTTGCTCTTCTAGTCTTTTTTTGAATTCTTCTATGAGTTTTTCCAAACCACCTAAGCTTTCAATTTTTGTTTTTTCTTCTTCTGATAGAGTTTTTAAAAATTCGCTACGGATCCAATCTTCAGGGATTAAGGCTTCAATAAAATCTTCAATTTTGTCTAGTTCGGTAAAATGTACATTAAATGCTCGATCAAATTTATCAAAGTACTTTTCATCTTTGACCATGCAGACGCGACTCAAATAATAAAACTGCTCGATATCGGCAAAGGCTAGATTTTTCTCAAGTGCTGTTATGAGCACGGACAATTCACCAAAGGTAACGGGTAGACCTTGTTTACGTAAAGTGTCAAAAAAATTGAGTAGCACAGGTGTTAATAAAAATCGGTATTCATTTAGCGATTAGTTTCGCGGCGATGCATAAAGGCTAACTTTTCTAGCAAATGTACGTCTTGCTCATTTTTTAATAAAGCGCCATAAAGTGGTGGAATAGCTTTGGTGTTATCACGATTTTTAAGTATGTCGTCAGGAATATCATCTGCCATTAACAGCTTTAACCAATCAATTAATTCTGACGTCGATGGTTTTTTTCGCAGACCAGAAATTGAGCGGACTTCAAAAAAAACATCGAGGGCTTCTTTGACTAGGTTTTTTTTCACATCTGGGTGATGTACAGCAACGATTTTTTCCATTGTCGGTCGATCTGGAAAATTAATAAAGTGAAAAAAACAACGGCGTAAAAACGCGTCGGGAAGTTCTTTTTCATTATTACTGGTAATGATGATGATCGGTCGATGCTTTGCTTTAATTGTCTCGCCTGTTTCGTAGACAAAAAACTCCATTTTATCAATTTCCACTAATAAATCGTTAGGAAACTCAATATCGGCTTTGTCAATCTCATCAATGAGTAGCACGACTTGCTCGTCTGACTCAAAAGCCTCCCAGAGTTTGCCTTTGTCGATATAGTTTTTAATGTTGCTGACATCGGCATCGCCCAACTGAGAATCGCGCAGTCGAGACACGGCGTCGTATTCATACAGACCTTGTTGCGCTTTGGTGGTGGACTTGATATGCCATTGGATCAATTTTATATCAAGCGAGCTTGCGACTTCTTCTGCTAACATGGTTTTACCAGTGCCAGGCTCACCTTTAATTAATAGCGGTCGTTGTAAAATTACCGAAGAGTTAACTGCTAAGCTAAGGTCGTCGGTAGAGACATAGGTATCGCTGCCATTGAATTGCATATTGCACCATTTAAATTCTGTATTAGATGTAATTATTTATGATCATTATAAATGAAGCTAACATACAAAATGTATGACAAATAAACATTCTCAAACTCAATTACTAGCATCAGAGCCATTAACGTTGAATCTGCCGGATGCTGAGATCAGTTATTCTGATGAATTTATTGATGTTGAAGGCGCATGGCGGTTATACGAGTATTTAAAATTAAATATCGACTGGCGTCAAGAAACCATCGCTATTTATGGTAAGGAACATCCAATACCGCGACTTTGGTGTTGGATGGGTGATTCAGGGTTGGATTACGGTTATTCGAATAAAACCATGAAACCCGTTCAATGGTCTAGCGAGGTGTTGTTGATCAAGTCTCAGCTCGAAGCCACTACCAAGAAAAGTTTCAATAGCGTACTCATCAATTATTATCGAGATGGGCACGACTCAAACGGTTGGCATGCAGATGATGAGCCAGAATTGGGCACCAATCCAGTGATTGCTTCAGTGAGTTTAGGTGCGGCACGAGACTTTCATTTGAGGCATAATCATGACAAACAACTCAAATATTCAATAGCACTTGAGCATGGTAGTTTATTAATCATGCAAGGCACGACCCAACGTTATTGGAAACATCATATTCCGAAACGTGCGCAAGCTGAAGGCAGAATTAACCTTACCTTTCGAACGATTAAACCAAACTAACTAATATGCCATCTATTTCTGAGCTTTTAAAAAGTAATGTGAATCGCCTTATCACGATTAACCTTGTCGTGTTTTTCTTGTTAGAAGCTTTTTTTGCCGGCGGCAGGAGCGGGTTAGAATTATATTTTTGGAAAAATCCTGAGTTTAGTTTTTGGCAACCCTTTAGCCATATGTTCTTGCATGGCAATCTAATGCCACATTTAGCATTTAATATGTTTGCATTGTGGTCTTTTGGTCGGTTGTTGGAGCAAGTTTGGGGTAATCAGCGTTTTTTAATATTCTATCTTGTCTGCGGTATTGGTGCGGCATTGATACATGAAGTTGTAACGCAAATTCAATTTCAAGCACTTTACGATCAGTTGCTTGCCGCTGGATTATCTATCTCCCAGGTTGAAAATATATTACTAACAGGTCGTGATGTGTCGACTGGCTACCAAACAATATCACGTGAGATGCTTTCTGAATTTTATAATTTATATCACGCGCCAACAGTCGGTGCATCGGGTGCTGTATATGGAATATTAGTCGCTTTCGCAATGTTGTTTCCTAACTTTAAAATCATGTTGATCTTTTTGCCTGTGCCAATCGCGGCGAAATACTTTGTGCCAGTGTTATTGTTAATTGACTTGTCAGCAGGAATAACAGGTTTTTCTATTTTTGGCAGCAATATTGCTCACTTTGCACATATCGGTGGCGCAGTCGCAGGTTTTGTTTTAGTGCAATATTGGGTCAGGCAAAGTCGTTAAAAAATGATTATTCATCTGGAGTTAGAACAGCCAGTTTTTTATACCCCTTTTGGGCTAACTGTTGGGCTGCTATAAGAGCTCGTTGACCGCTTTTGCAGGCCAGCACGATAGAATCATCTTGAGGAAGCGACTGGGTATTGTTTGTTAGATCTGACAACGGAATATTAACAAGGTTATCAAACTCCAAGGGTGACTCGGTCACCTCATTTGAGTTGCGCACATCAACGACTAAATCTTGTGTAGATACTTTTGCAGAAGTAACGAATTTGCATGAATCATGATCAGGCTCCTCAGAATTAGAAAAATCGACAACATGCTGTTGATAATTCCATAGATCAAGATAGAGTAATTTCCCGTTTAATTGCGCATCATCATTGAGCGCAACTTTCAACACTTCTTGCGCTTGAATACTTGCGATAATACCAACACTGGGCCCCGTCACTCCGACCGTATCACAATTTATTAATTGGCTCGAAATTTGCGGAAATACAGCGCGAATACTAGGAGCAGGCTTTAGCTTCGTACCACAAAAAACCGCCACCCAGCCAAAAGTGCTATTGACTGACGC
The DNA here is from genome assembly GCA_023299895.1 of Arenicella sp. The sequence goes on from JALZWI010000268.1 coordinate 6,767, forward strand.
TGATACTAATGGAATTCGATTGATATAGCAGTAGTCGCTTAAAATATAGCTGGTCAGAAAATTATCAGCGGCATCGACAACAATTGCTGCGTCGCCAATTAGGTCTGTGATGTTTGACTGATTCAGTCGTTGGCAGTAACTCTGTATTTCTATTTCGCTATTAATTGACTTCAGTTCTCGTGTAGCAATCACCGATTTCTTTTTGCCGATATCATTTTCACGAAACAAAATTTGACGGTGTAGATTGCTAATACTAACAAGATCGCTATCGACTAAAGTGATCTTGCCAATACCCGCGCCAGCGAGCTGGGCACCAAGTTGGCAGCCAAGCCCACCTGCACCGACGATTAGAACAGAGGTGTTTGCTAGTTGTTCTTGTCCATTTTTATCAATGTTGTCGACTTGATTTTGGCGGGAATAGCGTTCGGAGTGGTGCATCAGAGTAGCTTAACTACTTTTGATCTAAATGGCGACTATAAGTTTTATTTCTAATTATCAATTTGCTATAGAAAAGTCACCAAAGAATAGATCTTGATGATTAGTTTTATCATTCTCGTTTTGTAAAGGAAATAGAGAACCTTCCCCACCAATATAATTAACTAAGTCTCCCGGAGTCATATAGTTAGTCTGTTCTATAACCCCTGCGCGCTCCCACGCTTCTTGGACTAACGTTGAGCAGATAAGAGGCTTAGAGTTATTATATAGCTTATTGATGTTTGGCCTAAATACGCCAAACCAAACTTGTAAGATGTAAGTTAATAATATCCAAGATGTTTTATATGGTCGCAACGATTCCACAGAATCCATCAGAGTTTTTCGAATATTTGATGTTGTTTTCGAATTGCTGAGCGGCATTTTGCCGAGATACATTTCACTTTGATGATGCCTGGCAAACCACCATTCAAGTGGTACCATTTGGTATCCATAGGAAGAGCTATTTCGAGTTTCAATCACAAACCACAAACCTCTGATTTCAATTATAATGGCAGTGTGAATAAAATCTGATCCAGATAGAAAGCGTATTATTATATCTATAAAACTATTCTTGCCTTTGATGAAAATCACATCACCTGTTTGAATGTTTTTAAAATGTGTTTGTTTATAGCTACTGTTATTTGTCATTTGATTATACTATCTCCCAGTAATGCCTCGAAGGAGGCTTATCTAAGCGTTTAATATTAACTCCAGTTTTTTACTTGTTACAGGTTTATGAATAATGCTGAAGTGACCTGTCGTTTGAATATTATTATCACCAGTAACCAGAAAAAATTTAGTTCTCGAATTAGTTGATAACATTCTCTTAATAACATTGTCACCTCGTACGCCACCAGATAGACGGTAATCTATTAGAGCTAAGTCGAATTTTCTTTTTTCGAAACACCTGAGTGCTTTATTAGAACAAGTAAAGGTTTCAACTTGGTGATTCATGGTTTCAAGAACCGCCTTCAAAGCTATAACGATCTCTATTTCATTATCAAGAACAAGTATTCTCTTAGAATCAGAGCCTGAGGCAATCGAGGCTGCTTCTATTTCAAAGATATTTGGTTTGGAAGCTCTTTTATAGTCCATACTGATTATTACTTCTGTTCCAAGGCCGTATTGAGAGTTCAACGAAATTTCGATATCAAGTAGGTCGGTGAGCCTTTTTACAATTGAAAGTCCTAAGCCTAGTCCTTTTTCGGAGTTTCTTTCCGAATTATTAATTTGATAAAATTCTTCGAATATATTTTCTAGTTCTGTAGGTTTTATGCCTATACCTGTATCTTTTACGCAAATAACGGCTCTACCATTTTCACTCTTAAGATTAATTTCAATGTAACCTTCATTTGTATATTTAACGGCGTTACTAATTAAATTGTTTATAACTCGTTCAAATAAAGCAGTATCTGTATCTACAATCAGGTCTTCAATATTACTGATGTAGTTAATCTTTACGGAATCAGAATTTGGGTACAAGGAGACTAATTCTTCTGTTACTTTAGCCAAATTAACTTCTTTTAATTTAACGTCTACGATACCAGCATCAAGCTTTGAAATATCGAGAAGTGATTCAAGCTGTGCATCTACGCTATTAATAGCTGTATTCATATGATTGACAATGTCCGAATATTCGCCCTTTGAGTCTTTAAGAGTGAGGTTAGCAACAAATAAGGACAGAACATTGATAGGTTGGCGTAAGTCATGGCTGGCCGATGCAAGAAACCGCGTCTTTGATGCATTAGCTCGTTTGGCTACTTTGATTGCGGATTGCAGTTCTTCGTTAATTTGGGTTACTTGTAAATTTGCAGAAAATGCATCTTTAAAATTATTAAAAATCTTTGCAGAAACTTGGTAAAGAACAGATATTGTCAATGTGGTTCCGATTACTAGAAGTATTAATCCGCTTATTCCGCTAGCCAGGTAAACGGTATTCAATGATGCAAAAAAAATTGCTATGAAAATAGGTATTGTAAATGCACGATAAAATTTTTGGTAACCGATAGTCGTGGTTATCGCTCCTGTACAAGCAATTAGTAACATAGTGATAATGATCATTTGCGTCCCTTGCTCCACATAAGGGAAAAAGAATAGACAACTCGCAACGATAGCTCCATCTAAAATATTAACTAACATCCCCTTAAATAATTTACTTCGGCGCGAAATATGGAGTGAGGGAATTCGTCGGCGGTAGAAGAGTGTTATTGTCTCTATACAAAAAAATGAAAACAGCCAAAATAGCACTAACTTTGAAGGTAAATCAATATAGATCAACTTCGCTAGAAAACTATGTGTGATTATAAAAAAGATATAAGCCGTAAATGCATAGTCTCGCAAGAACCTAAGCGCTTGACTTTCGATATCCTTTAAAAAATTAGTTTGTGTCATGCTTCACTGGTTACTTTCAATCAACTTGCTTGCCAACACAACAGCCTCTGTTCGGTTTGAAACTCCTAATGATGTGTAAGCTGCTGATAAATGAGCTTTGATAGTGCCAAGAGACAAATCCATTTCTCTGGCAATTGTTTTGTTGTTTTTGCCATCAATGACATGTATTAAAACTTCGTATTGCCTTGCAGTTAGGTTTTCTAATGGGTTATTTTCTTCTTGTGCTTGTGCGTTAGTTGATATACTCCCTTGGTGCCTTAGGACTTCAGACGGTAAATAAACCCCGCCCGCTAAAACTAGTTTTAATGCCGCGATAAGGACTTCTGGTGCGGATGATTTTGGTATAAACCCTGATACACCATGGTCAATTGCAATGATGATTTTATTAGGGTCGTCTTCGCCGCTTACAATAACGATTTTTGCTGTCTCGAAATTACTTCTAGTTTTTTCTATATTTGATTTTACTTCGCTACCGGGAATATTGTAGTCAAGCAGTATCAAGTTTATTTGATCAGGGTTGCTCTCAGACTGTATAGCCGAGTTACAATCACTATAATTTTTTATTACTGTTTTAGGCTCGAGGTTTTTGAGTATAGCCTCAATGCCAGTGCGAAAAAGTGCGTGATCGTCTATTAAAATAATATTCATAATTTTTAGTCAAGCGGCTTAGCCGCTAGTTTAACGTGATAATTGGTTGACTTAATACTAGCCAGAAGTCTTAGACTTCCGGCTAGTTGTATGACTGTTGCTTTCGCACTATTATGTATCCGTGAACTTGCTCTTCCGGGGGGAAAGAGTCAAAAAATCAAAATAGTTATTAGCGATTATAGTTATTTTGATTTCTTTCAAGATCACAATCTAGGCTACCCCCCTAGATCTCAAATCAGCAGCATTAACCCGTGCTTTTGATTTGAATACCCAACCCGAGATTGATTTCTCATGGATGAGATTCAATCGTTTTTTTAAATTAAACCTTAAACGGGTCGGCTTTTTTCCTGATTGCTAAATCTATCACAATTAATGTTGTCTGTTTAGATAATCTCTATTGGCAATTGTATTATATAGTTGCGTACAAGAAGAGAACCCAAGTCATTTGATAAATGTTATTTCATTGATTCAGGGCGGGCGCCCGATTTTATTGGTTACTAACTACTTTTTGGCAAAAGCATTTGATTTAGCTGTGAGAATTTAACCAAGCAACGACATCTGAATAGACTGATTCGGCTTCAGGTTCGTTAAATATTTCATGAAAAAAACCATCGTAGACCTTGAGCATTTTATCGTTTGATGAAATATGGTCATGCAAATACCTTGAGCCATTAGGCGTCGTTATTACATCGTTGTCGCCGTGCATAATAAGAATAGGTAATTTGATTCTTTTAGCACGAGTTTTGCAGTCATTCATAGCGTTAAACATCTCAACCAGAAATCGCGCCGATAATTTCCCCTTATAAACCAAAGGGTCGTTCATGTATTTTTTTATCACAGACGGGTCTTGACTAATAGCGCTTGTATCTAGCTTGAGTAAGCCAAGCTTAGGCGCAATTTTTGCGATAAATTGGATGACACTGATTTGCCAAGTAGGCGGCTGTTGAGGTGTTTCTAGAGCTGCTCCAGATAGTAAAGCACCTTTAAATAGCTTTTGATTGTCAATTAAAAATTGTGTGCTTATAAGGCCGCCCATACTATGTCCGAGTAAAAATACAGGAGCCATTGGGTATTTGGTCTGTGCTGTTTTATATAGATGACGTATTGCTTTGTGATAATCTGAGAATCGATCAACGTGGCCAGGTCTGCCTATTGATCGGCCATGACCAGGTAAATCAATAGCCATCAACACATAGTCGTTGAGAGTCAAATAATTTCCAAGAGCCTCATATCGTTCGCTGTGTTCACCTAGCCCATGAACCAGCAATACTATCGCCTTAGGCTTTTCTACGTCCCAACTCCGTTGATAAAATTGTTCTTTTTTTGGCATTT